>JAEUOY010000087.1 GCA_016790515.1 Burkholderiaceae bacterium
CGCCACGCCGACGTCGGCGCGCGCGAGCGCCGGCGCGTCGTTGACGCCGTCACCGGTCATGGCCACCACCTCGCCGCGCGCTTGCAGCGCCTCGACGATGCGCAGCTTCTGCGCCGGCTGCACGCGGGCGAAGACGGCGACCCCTGGCAGTTCGTCGCGCAGCTCGGCCTCGCCCATGTGTTCGAGTTCGGGGCCGTCCACGGCTCGATCGCCATCGCGCGCGATGCCGAGTTCGCGCGCGATCGCCAGGCCGGTCAGCTTGTGGTCGCCCGTCACCATGATGGGGCGGATGCCGGCGGCGCGGCAGTCGGCAACCGAGAGCTTGACCTCCTCGCGCGGCGGGTCGATCTGGCCGACGAGGCCGAGCAGGCGCGCGCGTCCGGCCAGGGCATCGAAGCCGGCGGCCGGATCGAGCGCGTCGTCGTCCACGGTGGCGAAGGCCAGAACGCGCAGCGCCTGCGTGGCCATGTGCTCGGCAGCGTCCCGCGCCGCCTGCAGCGCCGCGGCGTCTGCGCCCGCGCACAGGCGCAGCACGGCCTCGGGGGCGCCCTTGATCCACACGCGGCGCGGTGTGCCGGCCATGCGGTGCCGGGTGGCCATCAGCTTGGTGTCGCTGTCGAAGGGCAGTTCAGCCTCACGCGGCGCGTCCATGCGAAGGCCTTCGAGCACGAGGCCGGCCTTGCGTGCCAGCACGAGCAGGGCTCCTTCAGTTGGGTCGCCCAGCACCGACCAGCCGACGCGTTCATCCTCGGGCGGCAGCAGCTGGGCGTCGTTGCACAGCGCCGCGGCCACGCACAGTTCACGCACCGCCGGATCGGCACCGCTGGCAGGCCTCGCGTTGTCGGACATCTCGCCTTCGGGCGCGTAGCCAATGCCGGCGACGGCGATCGCGCGACCCCCGGGCAGCCACAGCGCCACTGCCGTCATCTCGTTGCGGGTGAGGGTGCCGGTCTTGTCGCTGCAGATGACGGTGGTCGACCCCAGCGTCTCCACCGCCGACAGCCGCCGGATGATCGCCCCCCGGTCGGCCATGCGTTGCATGCCCACCGCGAGCGCAATCGTCATCGCGACCGGCAGGCCCTCGGGCACCATCGAGACCATCTGGCTGATGGCGACCATCAGCACCTCGGACAGCGGCAACTGGCGCCACAGGCCCAGCAGCACCACCAGCACGAACAGGCCCAGCGCCGCCACCACCAGAGCACGGCCGAACTGCTCGAGGCGCAGCTCCAGCGGCGTCTTCGGCTCCTCGGCGCGTTCGGTCAGCCCGGCAATGCGGCCCACTTCAGTGTGGATGCCGGTGGCGACGACGACCGCGCGTGCCCGCCCGGCGGTGACATGGGTGCCCGAATACACCATGCAGTGGCGGTCGGCCAGGCCGGTGGCCTCGGGCACCGGCAACACCGACTTCGACACCGGCACCGACTCGCCGGTGAGCGCCGCTTCGGCCACCTGCAGCTGGGCCTCCTCGACCAGGCGCGCGTCGGCAGCCACCGCGTCGCCCGCGGCCAGCAGCACGGTGTCGCCCGGCACCAGCTCGCGTGCCTCGACGACGAGTTCGCCGCCATCGCGCTGCACCCGCACGTGCAGCGCTGACAGTCGCCGCAGGGCGGCCATCGAACGTTCGGCGCGGCCTTCCTGGAAGCTGCCGATCAGCGCGTTGACCAGCACCACCGCGAGGATGACCCCGGCATCGCCGTGATGCCCCAGCGCCACCGCGAGCACCGCGGCGACGAAGAGGATGTAGATGAGCGGGCTCTTGAACTGGCGCACGAAGGTGCGCCACAGGGGCTTGGGCGGCGCCTCGGGCAATTCGTTGGGTCCGTGCCGGGCCTGGGCGCTGCGCACCGCGGCTGCATCAAGGCCGCGCTGCGGGTCGAGTTCGAAGTGGCGCAGCAACTGGTCGACCGGCAGGGCGTGCCAGACGGGGTCGGTGTCGTCGGTGCTCCTGTCCGCCATGCAGTTGTTCTCCGGGGGTGAACGAGACCGGGGTCGGTTGCGTGCAAGCCGCGTCTATCAGGAGTCGCGTACGACCAGCGTGTCGCAGTCGAGCGTGTGCAGCAGGTTCTCTGCGGTGCTGCCCAGCAGCGCCCTGGCCAGGCCGCTGCGGCCTTGCGAACCCAGCACGACCAGATCCACCCCGGCGTTTGTGACGAAGTCGGGAAGCAGGGTCTCGGGGGTGCCGAACTCCAGCACGCGATCCAGCGCGGCTTCGCTGGGTTTCGGAAGCTCGGCCTCGGTCACGTGGGAGGCGCACTGCTGGGCAACCGCAGCGCGCCACGAGTGGCTGGGCCCGGTACCACTGGTCAGGGACGAGCCGGGCGGTATGTAGGCATGGAAGAGCGTCAGCCGAGCTCCCGTGAACCAGTGCGCAGCCAGGCGCAGAGCCTGCATCGCGGGCTCGGAGAAGTCGGTCGCGACGACCACGTGTCGATAGGCCCCTCGGGCGCGATTGCGCACATTCAGGACGGGCACGCGCGATCGCCTGACCAGGGTGTCGACCGTGCTGCCCAGCTGGATGCGGTCCATTCGCGCGTCCTTGGCGATGCCGAGCACGACCAGGTCCGCGTTGTCGTCGGCCGCACTCTGCAGTACCGCATCGGTCGTCGAGCCGACCACGACCCTCGACGTGGCAGCGATTCCTTCGGCTGCCAGGTCGGCGCGCAGGGCCCGCTCCAGCGTCTGCGACCAGGACTCCGGTCGGCGCCATGACGGCGCGCCGCTCGCGAGGCGGTCGCGCGCAGCCACTTCGGCAGCATGCACGACATGCACGACGGTCAGCTTGCCGTGCCAGGCCTGTGCGAGCTGGGCCGCCCGGGCCAGCGCGCGGTCGCACCGGGCGCTCAGATCGTTGGCCATGAAGATGCGTTGGGGCGGCGTGGTTTCGTTCATCGTCGTCTCCTCGTTGAGCGGGGCTGGTTTCGGCAGGTCAGTGGGGCGTGACGGATCGTCCTTGCCGCGTGCATTCACTGGAGCCCGAACCGGGCAACTCCAACTCGGATCGGTTTCGGACCGCGTTACCACCGACGCTTGATCGACATGCCAGCGTGGTGGCTGGTTCCGGAGGTGACGTTGATGCGCATCAATGGCTGCAGCGGGCCGGCACGAGCGTGTCGCCGTCGACGAACTTGCTCTCCTATGGCGGCGGCCTCAATCGCAGGTTTTCTCGATGAATCAGGACCGAAGATTCGAAGGGTCGACAAGCTGCTGCGGACCTACAGTCCACTTGCCGACGAGGGGTTTGCCATGGCATCCGTTCGTGATCTGGTCGTTCACGTCAATGACGAGGTGGTGTCGCGCCATGCGTTCGAGCTGGCGACTTCTCTGGCTGCCGACCTGGGCGCCAGGTTGACGGCCGTGCTGGTCGCTGCGCCCGTCAACGCCGGCGTGGGCCTCAGTGCGGAGACAGCGTCGCTCGCGCAGCAACTGGCGCAGGCGCAGCGCACGACGCTGCTGGGCATCGGGGAGCGCCTTGCGGTGGGCGCCCGGCAGCGTCACGACCTCGCCGTCGATGTGCGATGCGTCGATGGCGACCCGGTCGAGGTGCTCCAGTCCCATGCCCGCGCCGCGGATCTTCTGATCACGTCGCAACGCGATCCGGCTCGCGAAGGTGGGCTGTCGACCGGCCAGTCGGCGCGGCTGCTCGTCGGCGCGGCCTGCCCGGTGCTGACCGTCCCCTATGTCGGTCTGCCCGCCGCAGAGACCGTGTCCGGCGAGGCGGCTCCTCTGCGCCGAGCACTGGTGGCGTGGGCAGACACCCGTGAAAGTGCGCGCGCCCTGCGCGATGCGTTGCCGCTGCTGGCGCGCGCCTCGCATGTCGAACTGGTCAGCTTTTCCAAGGACGGTCAGAGCGACGGGTCATCGCAGCGTGCAGCGCTCGAGCGGGTGGTGACCTACCTTGCACGGCACGGCGTGCAGGCTCTTCCCATCGTGCTCACCCAGGCCGAAGCGTCGGTCGGCGAACGCATGCGTCGCGGCGGCGTGCCCGACGTGGCCGTGGCCGAAGCGCTGCTGTCCCACGCTGCCGACATGCACGCCGACTTCATCGTGATGGGCGGGTATGGCCACTCACGACTGTGGGAACTGGTCCTGGGGGGTGTCACCCGCACGATGCTCGAGACGATGACGGTTCCGGTGCTGATGTCGCATTGAGCGCCTGCCGCCGACGCGTTGCACGCTGTGTCATGCCGGCGTTCGCCGCCGCGCAGCGCGGGGCCCGTTGGCACGTGCCGTGGACTGAAACAACTCGCCTCGCGCGGCGCGGGTGATGGCGAGCACGCAGCTGTGGGTGATGCGCCGCTCGACCGAGATGGCATAGAAGTGCTCCTCGACCCCATCGATCGTGCCGATGTGCTGGACCTGGTGCCGTGACTCGATCTCGTCGACCAGCACTTCCGGTGCCAGCAGGTAACCCACGCCCTGGCGGCCGAACTCCTGGGCCAGCGCGCTGTCGTCGAACTCGGCGACGATGCGCGGCCGCAGGCCCTGCGACTTGAACCAGGCGCGCAGCTGCTGCCCGACCGCGGAATCCTCGCCGGGCATCAGCAGCGGTGCGCCGTCCAGGCAATCAGGGAAGGGTCTGCGCGTTCTGGCCTTCAAGGCGCGCGCCGCGAAGACCCCAACGCGCGAGCTGCCGAGGAGGTGACTGAAGGCCTTCACGCTCACGGTGGATGGCAAGGGCACGTCCGCGATCACCAGGTCCAGCGTGTGCACGGCCAGTTCCGCCAGCAGGCGATCGAGCCGCCACTCCCGGCACACCATGCGCACCGGTTGTTCGACCGTCAACGCCGGTTCCACCAGCCGGTAGGCGATCGACTTGGGCACGGCGTCCGCGACGCCGATACGGAACTCCAGTGTCCTTCCGGCGCGGTGCTTCTCGCGCACCGCGGCTTCCAGCTCCGATCCCAGCGAGAAGATCTCCTTCGCATAGTTCAGGGCCAGCAGCCCGGTCTCGGTCAGCACCAGTCGACGCCCGACCTTCTCGAACAAGGGGCCACCGAGGCGGTCGCCGAGCAGCTGGATCTGCCCGCTGACAGTCTGCGGCGTCAGGTGCAGCTGCCGGCTGGCTGCTGCCACGCTGCCGGCCTCTGCCACCTGCAGGAAGTAGTGAAGGTGCTTGTAGTTCATCGCTGGCATCAGATTTATTCGAGTGTCAGCACTCGATTAATCGAGTTTACGCGCGTGTGCGAGAGGCCTAGAGTGATATTGAGCGTTCACGGTGAAACGCTAGAAGAGAACCCGACGTGGACATCCGCTTCCAGAGTGAGAGGACCCCGGCCGATGTCGAACTTGCAGCGTATGCGCGCAGGTGTCTGCTGCTTCGCCTGCAGCATCGCGACGACCGCGTGGACCACGTCGACGTCGAGCTGGTCGACGCCGCAGGCCGTGTGCCGCAACGAGACAGCTACTGCATCGTGCGCATGAAGCTCCATGGATTGCCAGCGGCAACCGTTGTGGATGTCGGTGCGGACGTCCATTTCGCGATCGACCGCGCTGCCCATCGCGCAGGTCGCCTGGCGGAGGAGCAGGTACGGCAGGCTGACAGTCCGCAACTTCCACAGACCGAGGCGGCGGCCACATGAAGATCCTGATCCCCGTCGACGGCAGCGATCAGTCCAATGCGGCGCTGGACTTCGTCGCCTCGCGTTCGACTCTCATCGGCAAAGATCCCGAAGTCCACTTGCTCAACGTGCAGCCGACCCTGTCGGCGCGCGTGGTCCGAGCCATTGGCCGAGAAGAGGCAAAGGCCTACCAGCGTGCCCAGGCCGATGACGTGTTGCGCCCGGCCGTGGCGAGACTGAAGCGTGCGGACATTCCAGCGAAGGCCAGCTATGTCCTGGGCAGTCGCTCGGATGCGATCGGAGCCGTGGCCCTGCGCGGCGGAAGCGACCTGATTGTCATGGGTTCTCGCGGCCACTCGGGGCTCAAAGGGCTCCTGTTCGGCTCCATGACGAATGCCGTTCTTGCTGGCTGCACCAAGCCGCTGCTCATCCTGCGCAACGCCAGGGCACCTCAGCGGGACTCGCTCTCCGTGGGAATCGCCGTGGACGGCAGCCGCTACGGTCAGGCAGCCGTCCGTTGGGCGATCAAGCACCGCGATCTGTTCGGTGCGCAGCCGCGTATCGAGTTGATCCATGTGATCGACAGCCAGCAGAGCGCACCACCGCCCATCGACGGCCTGGCCTACCGCGCGAAACCCGTCTACGCAGTGGCCGCGGACGGCCATGCGCTCGCACCACAATTTATCAAGGTCATGGCCGGCGCCCTGAAGCTCTTCACCAAGGCGGGCCTGCAGGCCACGGCAGCTCCGCTGCTGGGGGCCCAGGCCGGTGATGCCATCGCCGCCTACGCGCGCAGGCGCCAGCTGGACGTCCTGGTCATGGGATCCCATGGCCAAGGGGCGTTCAAGTCGCTCGTACTGGGGTCGGTCGCCATGCGTGTGGCTGCGCGCAGCGACAAGCCGCTGCTGCTGATCCGCGACCCGCGGCATGCCGGCCGGAGCTGATGCCGATGCGCAGGCCCGCTCGGTGCGAAGGCGACAGCCGTTTCCAGGAGCCCAGATGAAAGTGCTGATTCCCGTCGACGGCAGCGTCAGCAGCAACGCCGCACTCGACTTCATCACCGCCCGCGCTGCCTGCCTCGGCGCTCGCCCGGAGTTGCGGCTGCTCAATGTCCAGTTTCCCATCCCGCCCCGTGCAGCGCGAGCCGCGGGGCGCGAGCTGGTGCGCAGCTATCACCAGACCGAGGCCAAGGCGGTGCTCGACCCGGCGCGGAAGTGTCTGGCCGATGCAGGACTCAAGGCCAAGGCGCAGCACGTTGTCGGCAGCCCGGCCGAGGTGGTCAGCCGCACGGCCACGCAGGGCCACGCCGATCTGGTGGTGATGGGTTCGCGCGGGCAGACGGCGCTGAAGGGGCTGCTGTTCGGCTCGGTCACCCAGGCAGTACTGGCCTCCAGCACGGCACCCCTGCTGGTGGTGCGAGAGGGGGCGACACCGCGCGCCGCGTCCCTCCGCGTGGTGATTGCCGTCGATGGCAGCCGCCACGGGCTGGCGGCCGTGCGGGCGGCGCTGGCGCTGCGGGAGGTGTTCGGCCCTGCGCCGCAGTTCCGGCTCTTGCACGTGGTGGACGGGCAGTCCGACGTGGCCAACCTCGACGCGGCCACCGCCCCGGCACTCGCGCTGTTCTCCAAGGCCAAGGTCGAGGCTGAAATGGTGCGGCTCGAGGGGCGCAACGCCGGCGATGTGATCGTGGAGTACCTGGCATCGCACCCGGCGGACCTGCTGGTGATGGGGTCACATGGGCGGGGTGCGTTCAAGGCCGTGCTGCTGGGCTCGGTGGCCACGCGTGTGGCGGCGCGCTGCAAGCTGCCGCTTCTGATCGCCCGGCCCCGTCGCCGAGGTCGACACGTGTCATGAGGAGGAGAGACGATGTCGCCTTCTATGCAGGCACCTGACGAGGTCTTGGCGCGTGCGCTGGCCATGATCGTCGCTGCCAACGGGCGAATCGACGCGCGAGAACTCGGCGCGCTCGACGAACTCCAGGCGTTCCGGCGAATCGGCGTGAGCCGCGAGCGCTTCGTCGCCATCGCCCGTACCTGCGTGGCCGATGTCGGGGCTCATCTCGGTGATCGCTCGTGGCTTTGCGCTGACCATCTCACCTACATCGACGCACTGCTCGATGCGGTTCCGGAAAGGACCGCCAGGATGCTCGTCTGCCGCCTGGCCGCCGCAGTCATCACCGCTGATGGATGCGTGACGCAGGACGAGCGGCTGGTCTACGCACACGCTCTGGCGCGCTGGCGCATCAACCAGTCCGACGTGACGCAGGCCATCCTCGACGATCGCATGCAATGAACGCCGAGTCGCGCAAGTCCGGGCAGGATCCCGGTCGCCACACCTGTCCGATGGCCCGTCGTCGGCTGAACACATCGTCCGACCCATGAACCCGCCTGGCGTGGTTGCAACCACCGGGACGCAGTTCGCTTTCCGACACCTCCATCGCATCTCTTCACAGGACAACCCATGAACCAGACCACCACCTACGACCCGACCACTTCTGGTGTCTCCAGCGTCGGCGAACGCAACCGAGTCCTGCGCAACACGTATTGGTTGCTCGCGCTGTCGATGGTGCCGACCGTGCTCGGTGCCTGGATCGGCGTACAGACCGGGATTGCCCGCGCGATGTCGCCGGGCATCGGCCTGGTCGTCTTCCTCGTCGGAGCCTTCGGCTTCATGTTCGCGATCGAGAAGACCAAGAACTCGGCCGCCGGCGTGCCGGTGCTGCTGGCGTTCACCTTCTTCATGGGCATCATGCTCTCGCGCCTTGTTGGCGTGGTGCTCGGCCTGAGCAACGGCGCGAGCCTGATCATGATGGCCTTTGCAGGCACCGGTGCGATCTTCCTCGGCATGGCCGCCATGTCGTCGATCATCAAGCGCGACCTGTCGGCGATGGGCAAGTGGCTGTTCATCGGTGCCATCATGGTGCTGGTGGCGGGCATCGCCAACTTCTTCATCCAGTCGAGTGCTCTGATGATCACGCTGTCGGTGCTGGTGATCGGCATCTTCTCGGCCTTCATCCTGTACGACCTCAAGCGTGTGCAGGACGGACTGGAGACGAACTACATCAGCGCCACGCTGGGTGTCTACCTGAGCATCTACAACGTGTTCCAGGCCCTGCTGTCGCTGTTCGGCATCGCTGGTGGCCGCGACGAGTGAATGACCCGGAGACCGGGCGGTCAACGCGGCGGGCGCGTGGACCGAAGCCGCCTTCCTGATGCTGCTGCAAGTGTTGACCAAGTTCCTGTCGGATCTCGTTGAGCGCATTCCTGCACATCCGCTGCTGGCCAGCGCGTGTCAGACCGCCCCGACGTGCTGTGCAGCCTCGGCGTCGGCAAGTGGCGTGAGGTCGCTCGGCACGGCTCGGAACAGTGTGGATGCCAGATGCCAGGAGGCCCGGGCTTGGCCTCGGGCGGCTCGGAGCGGGCCGACAGGCAGGTGTCGGCGGGTCTGAGCCGCTCGCAGCCAGTCGTCAAGGGCGCAGTGCACCCGGAGACCGCCGAGCATACCGTCACAGGGTCAGCTGTACCGACACGGCGTGCCTACTGCGGCTGTCGATACCGTGACCACCCCGCCCGATGCGAAAGGTCGGTCATACTGACGGGCCACGAGGCAGAGGGCCGGGCGGGGCGCGAGAGAGGTTGCGATACCGTCATCGACCCTGTCAATACCGTCATCGGCTCGGGAGACCCGTCTCCGGATACCGTCAATAGTGCCCTCGAACCACGGCTTCCGCCTCGAGGAAGAGAACATTGCGAGTTTCATCGCTGAAGGTCATATCGACAGGCCACCGAGTGCACTGCTTGGCGACGGTAGAAATGTCGGTATCGGGCCGACTTTCGCGCCAGTCGGGCTGACTTCTACCTATGAGCAGCACCTTCCTGTTGACAATAGAGTGGGAATGACGGGTCCGCTGAAAAGTCGCTGCAGATCGACGGTTTGCATCGCTCGTTGACGATCTGGCCGCGCTGTCGACCAGCCTCGCCGATTTCACTGCAGAGTCCTTGTCGCCACCGCGGCGAGGCAAGGCCTCGGCCGCCCATGCGACGGACCATTCGACTGCGCGAGACCGTGGCCGTGCCATGAGGCGCCGCAACGGCGGCGGCAGGGCAGGGCGCTTGGTTCGGCAGCACATCGAATGGCTGCGTTCGCAGGGGGCCTCGTTGAGGATCCGACCCCGTGCCGACTCGCCTCGGAACGGCCAGTCGCCCATGCGGCGGGCGCTCGTCCGCCGAGCGCAGCCGCCACCTCGGCACGGCCTGCAGCCAGTGGGCAGGAACAGCCGCTGGTCGTCGAAGGCTGGTCGGGAACTGGCTGCGCAGGGACACGCTGCGGCGCACCGGCGCACCGCCGGACAAGTGCGAGGCGACGGAGTGGGTGAAGCGACATGGCGCGCTGCAGGTCCAGCCGTGGACCGAGAGCACCCGGCTACGGTCTTGCCGGGGCCTGCCGCGGCGACACGCCACGGCCAACCCTCGCCGCCGCAGGCACACTATGCTTGAGGCCTTTTGGCGAGCCGCGTGCGCACGCACGACGGGTACCGCCTGCGTCGAACCACAGGAGAGGGCCGTTGAACATCATCGAGCGCAACAACGTCCAGCAACTGGGTGACCGCGGCCCCGTCCTGCTGTACGCGCATGGCTTCGGCTGCAACCAGGACATGTGGCGCTTCGTCACGCCCGCGTTCGCCGCAACACACCGCCAGATCCTGTTTGACTACGTCGGCAGCGGCAGATCCGATCTGTCGGCCTTCGAGCCGCGCCGCTACGCCAGCCTGGACGGCTACGCCCAAGACCTGCTCGAGGTCTGCGACGCGCTGGGGCTGACCGAGGGCGTGATCTTCGTCGGGCATTCGGTCAGCTGCAGCATCGGGATGCTGGCATCCATCGCGCGCCCGGGGCTTTTTCAGCGGCTGGTGCTGGTAGGCCCTTCGCCCTGCTTCTTGAACCACCCGCCCGGGTACCTGGGCGGCTTCGAGCGCGAAGACCTGGAGGGCCTGCTGGCCCTGATGGACCAGAACTACATGGGCTGGGCCCAGTACCTGGGGCCGGTGGTGGCGGGCCCGGCGGGCACCGGTGAGGTGGCCACGCTGCTGACCAGCAGCTTCTGCTCGACCGACCCCAAGGCCGCCAAGGTGTTTGCGCGAGCCACGTTCTTCGCCGACAACCGGGCCGATCTGCCGCGCGTCACGCGGCCTGCGCTGATCCTGCAGAGCCGCAGCGACACGCTGGCGCCCGTGGGTGTGGGCGAGTACCTCCACCGCCACCTGAAGGGCAGCCATCTGCGCGTCCTCGACGTGGCGGGAGACTGCGCCCACCTGAGCCATCCGGACCTCGTCGTCGAGGCCATGCAGGACTTCCTCGCTCGCACCTGAGCCGCCAAGCCCAGCGCCCGTCGGCCCATGACGCTGCTCGATCAACTGCCGTGTGCCGTGCTCATCACCGACGGCAGCGGCAGCGTGATGGCGCTGAACGCCGAACTGCTGTCGCTGATCGGCGACTCCCGCCAGCGCTGGCTGGGCGCACCGGTCGACGACATGCTGCCGCCCGCCGGCCGCATCTTTCTGCAGACCCACGTCTGGCCGACGCTGTTGCGCGATGGCCGCGTCAACGAGATCCACCTGCAGCTGAAGACCGCTGGCGGCGAGCGCCTGCCGGTGCTTCTGAACAGCAGCCGCGGCGAACATGCCGGCCAGCCCGCCTTCTTCTGGACCTTCTTCTCCGCGAGCGAGCGGCACCGCTTCGAGGCCGAACTCGTCGCGCAGCGCAACCGGGCCGACTCGACCAGCCAGGCCCTGCAGGCCAGCCAGCGGTTCGTCACAGGCATCACCGACGCCATTCCGGGTCTGGTGGCCTACTGGGACCGCGAACTGCGATGCCGCTTTGCCAACCCTGCGTACCAGGCCTGGTTCAGCCGGGCGCCCGCGGACATGCTCGGCGCCCGGATGCCGGATCTGCTGGGCCCGCAGTTGTTCGAGCAGACCCGGCCGCACGTCGATGCCGTGCTGGCGGGCCAGGAGCAGCGCTTCGAGCGTGCGCTGCGCCGCCCCGACGACAGCACAGGCCACCTCTGGGTCCACTACCTGCCCGACCGGGTCGACAACGGGGTGGTCGGCTTCTACGTGCATGCCGCCGACGTGACCGAGATGAAGTCCGCCCAGCTGGCACTGGCGCAGGCCCGGCACGAACTGGAGCGCGAGCACGATCGCCTTCGCAACCTGATCGACAGCACGCAGGCGGGCACCTGGGAGTGGAACGTGCGGACGGGCGAGGTCATCGTCAACCGTCGCTGGGCCGAGATACTGGGCTGGACTCCGCAGGAACTCGGCCCGGTGCACAACCAGCTGCGGGTCGATCTTTCCCACCCGGACGAACTGGCGAACACGCGCCACCTGCTGCGCGAGCACTTCGCGGGCCGCACCGATTCGTACGTCACCGAGGTGCGCCTGCGCCACCGGGATGGCCGTTGGATCTGGGTCGAGGACCGCGGGCGCCTCGTCACCCGCACGGCCGACGGTCGCGCGGAGTGGATGTTCGGCGTGCAGATCGACATCACCGACCGCAAGCGCCGGGATGAAGCCCTGCGCCGCAGCGAGGCCCTGCTCAACCGCACCGGCGAAGCGGCCGGGGTCGGCGGCTGGGAGCTCGACCTGGCCACCCGGCAGCTCAGCTGGTCGGCCCAGATGCGGCGGATCCACGGCGTGGCCGACGACTTCCAGCCCGACCTGGATGCCGCCATCGCCTTCTTTGCGCCGCAGGCGCGGCCCATGATGCGGGGCGCCGTGGAACAGGCGATCGGCAGCGGCCGCCGCTGGGACGTCGAGGCGCCTGTCGTCCGCGCCGATGGGAGCCGCATCGTCGTGCGCTCGGTGGGCCAGGTGGAGTTCGAGGGTGGGCGCCCCGCCCGCCTGCTGGGCGCCCTGCAGGACATCACCGCGACCGTCGAGCACCGGCGTGCCCTGCAGGCCGCGCACCAGCGCATGGCGCTGGCAGCCGACAGCGGCGGCATTGCCGTCTTCGAGATCGATCTCGCGGCTGGCACACTCGTCGCCGACGCATGGTTGGTGCGCCAGTACGAGTTGCCGCCGGGCCGTGGCCATGTCCCGGCCGACCTGTGGTCCTTGCGTCTGCACGCCGACGACCGCGAAGCGCTGGCGCGTGCCGTGGCGCATGCCACGGCGCGCCAGCGCACGCTGGAGGCCGGCTTCCGCATCGTGCGCAGCGATGGCACGCGCCACATGCGCGTGGCCGCCCGCATCACCCGCGACGACCATGGCCAGGCGCAGGGCCTGGTGGGGGTGAGCTGGGACGTGACGGCCTTGCAGGAGCTCAGTGCGCGGCTGGCCCAGCAGCACGAGCTCATGCGCGTGACGCTGCAGTCCATCGGCGACGCCGTCATCACCACCGATGCCGCCGGCCTCGTCACCTGGCTCAACCCGGTGGCAGAGCGCATGACGGGCTGGCCGGCCGCCGAGGCGCAGGGCCAGCCGATGACCGAGGTCTTCCGCATCGTGCACGAGCAGACCCGCGAGCCAGCGCCCGACCCCGTGGCCGCGTGCCTGGCCGAGCGGCGCACGGTCAGCCTGGCAGACCCCACGGTGCTGTTGGCGCGCGACGGCGCCGAGCACGGCATCCAGGACTCCGCGGCACCCATCCTGGGCACCCGCAACGAGGTGCTGGGCGTGGTCCTGGTGTTCCATGACGTCAGCGAACAGCGGCGACTGACCGGTGAGCTCGCCCACCGGGCCACGCGTGATGCGCTGACCGGTCTGGTCAACCGCGCCGAGTTCGAGTCCCGGCTGCTGCGCGCGCTGCGCAGCGCCCAGGACGACGGAAACCAGCACGCGCTGCTGTGCATCGACCTGGACCATTTCAAGCAGGTCAACGACGCCTGCGGCCACGCCGAAGGCGACCGCCTGCTCAAGCAGATCACCCGGCTGCTGGCCGATGCCGTCCGCGGGCGCGACACCGTGGCACGGCTGGGGGGCGACGAGTTCGCCATCCTCCTCGAGCACTGCAGCCAGGACCAGGCCCTGCGCGTGGCACAGAAGGTCTGTGACCAGGTGGACCAGTTCCGCTTCGTGCACGGCGAGCGACGCTTCCGGGTCGGCACAAGCATCGGGCTGGTACCGGTGCACAGGCGCTGGCCCAGCGTCGCGGCGCTGCTGAAGGCGGCCGACGGCGCCTGCTACGCGGCCAAGGAAGCGGGCCGCAACCGGGTGCAGGTCTGGTCCGACGACGACGCTGAACAGCAGGTGCGGCAGGCCCAGGTGCAGTGGTCCACGCGCATCGAGCGGGCGCTCGACGTCACCGGGTTTGCGCTCCATGCGCAGCGCATCTTGCCCTTGTCCGGCAAGCCGCGTGGGCTGCGTGCCGAGGTGCTGCCGGGCCTGGAGAACGAGGACGGTTCGGTCACGCTCCCCGGCGCCTTCCTGCCCGCCGCCGAACGCTTACACCTCGCCACCCGCATCGACCGGCGGGCACTCGAAGCGCTGGTGCAGCGCTTGCTCGCGCTGCCGTCCCTGAACGGGATCGAGCGGCTCAGCGTCAACCTGTCGGGCCAGTCGCTCGAAGACCGCGCCTTCCGCGCCTGGGCCGTCGATCTGCTCGACAGGGCGGGCCCCGGGGTCTGCCGCTGCCTGGGACTGGAGGCCAACGAAACCGCTGCCGTGGCCCACCTCGCCGACGCAAGGCAGTTCTTCGAGCAGGTGCGCTCGCGGGGGGTCCAGGTCGCGCTGGACGACTTCGGCGCCGGTGCCTCGTCTTTCGGCTACCTGAAGACGCTGCCGGTCGACGTGCTGAAGATCGACAGTCAGTTGGTGGCCAACCTGATCGATGAGCCTCTGGACGAAGCAGCGGTGCGCTGCTTCGTCGACGTGGCACGCGTTGCGGGCCTGAGCACCGTGGCCGGGTCCGTGGAACGGGCCGACGTGCGACAGCGGCTGCTGGAACTGGGCGTGGATGACGCGCAGGGCAACCTGCTCCACGGCCCGGAGCCGCTCGACCGGGTGCTGGCCATCGTGATGTCGGCAACTGCCAGAACCCATGCCTGACCTGGACGATCAACCCCGCCTCGCCGCGCTGCACGATCTGGCGGTGCTGGACACGCCCCCCGAACCGGTGTTCGACGCCATCGCCGCGCTCGCCGCGCAGGTGTGCGAGGTACCGATCGCGCTGATATCGCTGGTGGACGTGGCGCGCCAGTGGTTCAAGGCCAACATGGGGCTTCCGGGGGTCAGCCAGACGCCGCGCGAGGTGGCCTTCTGCCACCATGCCATCGCCCAGGCCGCGTTGCTGGAGGTTCCCGACGCCCAGGCCGACCCGCGCTTCCGGGACAACCCTCTGGTGACCGGCCGGCCCGACATCCGCTTCTACGCGGGTGCGCCCATCGAAGTGGCTGGCGGCCACCGCATCGGCACGGTATGCGTGATCGACCGTCAGCCCCGGCAGTTGACGGATGTGCAGCGCACCGTGCTGGCCGGCCTGGCGCGCATCGCCAGCCTGGCGCTGGCCGATCGACGCAGCAGCCAGGATGCGGCAGCGGCCTTGGCCCAGAGCGAGGCCCGCTACCGCGCCATCGTGGAGGACCAGAGCGAACTGATCTCGGTGGCCGACCCCGATGGCACCCTGCGCTTCGTCAATGCGGCCTACGCCAGGCACTTCGACATGACGCCGCAGCGCATGGTGGGCCGCAACCTGCTCGACTTCGTCGACGATGCCGACCGCGCCGCCGTGGCTGCGCATCTGGCTTCGTTGCGCCAGAGCGGGGCCGCGGCCGGCGGCATCAACCGCATGCGGTCCGCAGCCGCGGCGGCGCGCTGGGTGTCCTGGGTCAACCGGCCGCTGCTGGGCGCAGGCGGCGCGGTGCAGGCGATCCAGTCGGTCGGCCGCGACATCACCGAGCAGCACCAGGCCCAGGAAGCCTGGCGGGCAGCCCTGGCCGAGCGTGAGACCCTGCTCAAGGAGGTCTACCACCGGGTCAAGAACAACCTGCAGATGGTGCAGAGCCTGCTCAGCCTGCAGCAGCGCGCGTCGACCAACCCGCTGGCGCAGCATGCGCTGCAGGAAAGCGCGCGCCGCGTGCGCGCCATGGCCCTGGTGCACGAGAAGCTGTACCAGACAAGCAACCTGCGGACGGTCTCGCTGCGCGACTACACCGCCGATCTGCTGCGCCAGATCGACGAAGCCACCGGCGCCACGCGGCAAGGCGTGGCGTTGCAGGCCGCAGTGCCGGACCTGGCCTGCCAGCTCGACGGCGCCATCCCCTACGGCCTCATCGTCACCGAGCTGGTGACCAACGCGATGGAGCACGCCTTTGCCGGCGGCAGGGCCGGCCGGCTGCAGGTCACACTCGAGCTGCAAGGCGAGGTGCCGGTGCTGTCGGTGTTCGACGACGGCCCCGGCCTTCCGGCCGACTTCGACATCGACAAGGCGCCGTCGATGGGCCTGCAGCTGGCCAGCGCGCTGGCCGCCCAGCTCGGCGGCCGGCTGCAGGCCCGATCGGCGCAAGGCGCGCAGTTCAGCGCCGCACTGCCGCGCCTCGTGGCCGCTGCGCCAGCGGCGGTCAGCCCGCCGCCGGCAGCGTGAGGATCGCGGTGGTGCCGACACGGGCCTCGCTGTCGATCACCAGGGTGCCCTTCATCTCGGCCACCAGTGCCCGGCAGATCACCAGCCCCAGTCCCGTGCCCTGCACGCGCGTTCGCTCGGCGCCGAGGCGGTCAAAGGGCTGGTAGAGGCGCTCGAGCTGGTTCGGCGTCATGCCGATCCCGCTGTCCTTCACGCTGACGATCACCTGGCCGGCGCCACCGGCCTGCGCCGACATCCGCACCTCGCCCCCCTGACGGTTGTACTTGATCGCATTGGAGCCCAGGTTCAGCAAGACCTGGCGAAGGCGCTTCGCGTCGGCCATCACCAGGAGCCCTTCCGGGACGTTCACCGCCAACGTGATGCCATGCGACCGGGCCAGCCCCTCGATCAGCATGCGGGTCTCGGCGACGACCTCGTCCAGCCTCGTGGGCTGCAGGTCCAGCTGAAGCGCGCCCTGCGCCGCACGGTTCAGGTCCAGGAGGTCGGTCACCAGGCCCAGCAGGTGCTCGCCGGCGCTGCGGATGTGGTCGACATAGGTGCGCATCTGCTGCGGCTCGAGCGCAGCGCTGCTCATCTGCATCAGTTGCGCAAAGCCGATCACCGCGTTCAGCGGCGTGCGCATCTCGTGGCTGACGCGTGACAGGAACTCGCTCTTGTGCGCGCTGGCCAGCTCGCTGGCCTCGCGGCGCATGCGCTCCTGGGCCAGCTCGGCCAGGCGCTCCGCGGCCTGCTTCTGCTCGCTCAGGTCGTGCACCTGGTAGAGGTGGCAGGTCGCTTGCGGGCCGTCGCCGAGCTGGGAGACGCTGACCAGCGTCCACACCGGCTCGGCCGGCGCCGGGCGCAGGTAGCGCTTTTCGAACTGCACCATGCGGGTCTGCCCCGACGCCAGCTCGTGCAGGCGCTGCACCTCGTGCTCGCGGTCGGCCTCGACCGTGAACTCGGTGTGGCTGCCACGGTGCAGCCGATCGCGCTCGACACCGAGCAGCCGGCACAAGGCGTCGTTGACCTGCAGGAAGTGGCCGTCGACAGACACCAGCGCCATGCCGAGCGGCGCGTGGTCGAAGGTGCTGCGGAAGCGCTCCTCGCTGGCACGCAGCTGGGCTTCATGCGCCAAGCGCTCGGTGGCGTCGCGCAGCACCAGCACGGCTCCGAGTGCCTGGCCGTCCTCGGTGCGGACGGGGCTTGCGGTGTTGTCCACGACCTTGTCGGCGCCTGCGCGGTGCAGCAGTGGCTGGCCGTGCAGGACCGGCCTGGGCCGGCCCTCGGCGATGACGTCGCGCACCAGGCCAGCCGCCGCGGCGCCGCCACCCTCGGGCGCCAGCCGCACGACCTCGTCCACGCTGCGCCCCGCGGCGTCTTCGCTCGGCCAGCCCGTCAGGCTTTCCGCGGCCGGGTTCAGGAACCGGACCCGCGCCTGCAGGTCGGTCACCACCACGCCATCGGCCACGCACTGCAAGGTGCTGGCAAACCAGCGGTCGGCCTCGCGAAGCTGTCGCTCCAGCTGCGCTTTCGTCAGTGCCACCTCGATGCCGGCCCGAAGTTCCTTCAGCTGGTAGGGCTTGGTGAGGTAGCCGTAGGGCGCCGTGCGGGCGGCGCGCTGCACGGTCTCGGCATCGCTGTGCGAGGTCAGGAAGATCACCGGCGTGGCATGCTCGCGGCGGATCTGCTCGGCGGCGTCGATGCCGTCGCCCTGGCCCTGCAGGCGCACGTCCATGAGCACCAGCCCGGGCCGGTGCCGGTGGACGGCCGCCACCGCATCGGCGGCGCTGCTGGCCATCCCCACCACCTGGTAGCCCAGGTCCTGCAGCTGCAGCTTGAGGTCCAGCGCGACGATGGCTTCGTCTTCAACGATCAGGATCGCGGCGTTCATGCTTCTTGCTCTCTCGCAGCGGGCTCTGCAAACGCAGGCATCTCGGTGGTCAACACGGCGCCGTCGGCGACCTGAACCGTGAGCTTGCCGCCCAGTTGTGCCGCCAGGCTGCAGGCCAGTTGCAAGCCCATCGATGCATTGGCATCGAGCGTGAAGCCGCGCGGGAAACCTGCACCGTCGTCGCGCAGCGCCAGGCGCAATCCTCGACCGGCGCGCTCGACAGTCAGCCACACGTTACCACCGGATCCGGCCGCGAACGCGTGCTTCAGGCTGTTGCTGATGAGCTCGTTGACCAGCAGCCCATAGGGAATTGCCGCTTCGATCCGGGCCTCGAAGCCCACCACGTCGGCGTGCAGCCGGACGCCGCGGTCCGATGCGCCCGTGGTCTCACCCAGGTACTGCAGCAACTCGTGGGTGTAGTCCGGCAAGGACACGGCTTCCAGCGACGCTGACTGGTAGAGCTTCTCGTGCACCAGCGCCATGGCCCGAACCCGGCTGGCGCTCTCGTCCAGCGCCTCCTGCGCCGCACTGTCGCTGAGGCCGCGGCGCTGCAGGCGCAGCAGGCTCTGGATGACCTGGAGATTGTTCTTCACGCGGTGGTAGACCTCACGCAGCAAGGTCTCGCGTTCCTTCAGAGCCGCGTCGAGCCGGCGGCGCTGTTCGAACGGCTCGGAGACGTCCAGGCTGGCGGTGTAGAGGCCGACGATATCCCCGGTCTCGTCGCGCTCGGGGGCCAGCAGGGTGGCCCAGACGCGGTGGCCGGCTGCTGAGGTCTCCTCGATCTCGACGTTCTGCGCCTGGCCCTGCAAGGCGCGTTCGATGGCCAGCACCAGCGCAGGTGGTGCGGGCCGGTCGCCGAGCTCTTCGCTCGTGCGGCCCAGGATGCGCTCGCGCGGCAGCGCCAGGTACCGGCACTGCGCAAGGTTGACGAAGCGGTAGCGCCGCGACGGGTCGAGGTAGGCGATGCGCAACGGCAGGTTGTCGGTGATGGTGCGCAGGAAGGATTCACTGCGCTCGGCGTGATGGCGCGCATCCACCAGGGCCTGCTGGGCCTGCTCGCGCCGGCCGATCGTGCGCGACATGCCAAACGCCCCGGCAAAGAACGCGGCCGATACCAGCGCGATCAGGACACCGTGCCAGACCAGGCGCTGGCGCCAGGCGGCGAGTGCATCGGTCAGCGAGATGCCGGCCGAGATCACCAGCGGGTAGTTGCCGAGGGTGCGGTAGCTGTACAGGCGCTCGGTGCCATCGCGCACCACGACCTGCTGCACCGTGCCATGGGGCGCGCGCGGCAGGTGCTGCGTGAACATCGGCGCGTCGGCCCAGTTTCGTTCCGACAAGGCATCGTTGCGCGGCGCCGTGGCCAGCAGCCAGCCGTCGCGGGTGAAGAGGGTGGCAAAGCCGTTGTTGCGCGTGTCCGCGGTGTCCAGCAGGCGTTGCAGGGGTTGAAGGTCGAGCTGCGCCTGCCAGGCAGTCCTGCCGCCGCCGGTCTGCGCGGCGGGGAACTTGCCCACCGTCAGGCGCCAGGAGCCGTCCGCATCCCGCCGCAGACGGTCCACCTGCAGCAAGCCCGGCCCGGCCTGCAGCAGCCGGGTGCGCCACTCGTCGGCGCGACCGTTGTCCAGGACGACCGGCTGCGCAGCGCGCAGGAGGCCAGCCACGGGCAACGCGGGGCGCGCCGACGGCGGACCGTGCGCCAATTCATCGAGCTCGACGTCGGCACGCCGGACCAGCTGGTGCACGGTTTCGCCGAGCAGACGGGCCAGCGCTGCGGTCTGCCCACGCGCGGTCTGGATGGCCTGAGCGCGCTCCCGGTACAGATCGTAGGCGGCCGAAGCCATCAAGGTCAGGCAGGTCACACCGGCGATGACGTAGGGCTGGAGATGGGGACGCAGGATCATGGAACGCGCGGCGCTGCTCGATGAGTGAATCATCGTCGACAGAGCGGCCCATCGCCAGTGACGCCTCCTGGCCGTGATGGCAAGACCTGCATGACGGCCGTCATGAGAAGACCTCCGTCATCAGAAACCTGGGCGCGACGCAGGCCGGGAGGCCGCATGGAGATCAGGCGTCCTGCCTGTGAGCCGCACCCGACTGCCGACCCGTGAGCGGCAATGAGCCGGTGGCGTCACGGCCGCCGCAAGTGTTGGCCGAGAGGCCTCGCAGCGCGGCGGCCGGTCGATCGTGCGTGATGCCGAACTCGGCCACGCGCGCGATGTCGGGCTGCCGCTGGCGCAGGAGAACCTCGCCGCCGACGGGGATCACCTCCCCGACGCCGTGTACCGAGAGCGGCCGGGGCCGCAGCACCCGGTCGGGGTTCTCGCGCATCGCCACCGGGCCGAGGCCGGGCGCGCGCATCAGTGCGAGTGCCGTCGGTGCTGGTCCGGAAAGCGCGCATGCGAGTGCACCAGCGGCAAATGGCGGTGGCGCTGCGTGTGCCGCGCCGGATCGACCTCGCCGGGCAGGTGGTGGTCGTGGTGCAGGTCGTGCTCGTGCTCGTGTTCGTGCTCCAGTGCCTCGTGCGCCTGCCGGTGCAGATGGCGCTCGCCCCGGTGCAGCCACACGCCCAGGCCCATCGCCGCCCCGGCCAGCAGCAGCGACGGCGACACCGTCTCGCCGAGCACCGTCACGGCGAGCAAGGCGCCGAAGGACGGGACCATCGGGAAACAGGCACCGGCGCGCGCGGTGCCCAGGTGCCGCAGCGCGACGACGAACAGCATCAGGCTGATGCCGGACGAGAGCGAGCCCAGCAGCGCCGCCGCGGCGAGCGTGCCCCAGGCCGGCATGCCCGCCAGGCGACGAGGTGGCCCGCCTGCAAGCCTTCCGGACGATCTGCTTCGCAGTCGGCACCGCCGCGCCGCGTATGCTCGCGGCTGCCGGCTTCCTGAAGTGAAACGCCCAGGCCCGCTTCGCTCGCTCGCCCCGAGGGGTGCCGCAGTACCTTCGGTCGGCGGGGCGGCACTGAGATGGCGGCTCGGCGGCAGCTGGAGACCGTCTTGTCCGCATCGTCCGAGGCATCGCCCGCACCCACGCATTCGCTCTGGAGCGACCTGCGCGCCGCGCTGCGCGGCACCGACGCGGACTACACGCGCATCCCGCTGAAGCGCGCGGTGCTGCTGCTGGCGGTGCCGATGATGCTCGAACTCGTGCTCGAGTCGACCTTCGCCGTCGTCGACATCTGGTTCGTCGCCCGGCTCGGCGCCTCGGCGGTGGCCACCGTCGGGCTGACCGAGACCTACCTGTTCCTGCTGTACTCGGTGGCGATGGGGCTGGCGATGGCGGTGACCGCGATCGTCGCCCGCCGCGTCGGCGAGCGGCGCGGCGACGAGGCCGCGCTGTCGGCGGTGCAGGCGATCGTGCTGGCCTTGCTGGTGTCCCTGCCTTTCGCGCTGGCGGGCGTCTTCTGGGCCCAGGACCTGCTGCGCCTGATGGGTGGCGACGACTGGGTCGTCGAGCGCGGCTACCGCTACATGCAGTGGATGCTGGGCAGCAACGCGGTCATCATGCTGCTGTTCGTCGTCAACGCGATCTTTCGCGGCGCCGGCGACGCGTCGGCCGCGATGCGCGTGCTGTGGGTCGCCAACGCGCTGAACATCGTGCTCGATCCGCTGCTGATCTTCGGCTTCGGGCCGGTGCCGGCGATGGGCGTCGAAGGGGCGGCGATCGCCACCGTCATCGGCCGCGGCGCCGGCGTGGCGATGCAGCTGTGGATCCTGCTGCGGGGCAGCGAGCACCTGCGCATCGGCCGCAAGGCGCTGCGCTGGGACGGCGCGACGGCGCTGCTGATCGCCCGCACCTCGCTGGGCGGGGTCGGACAGATGATCGTCGGCATGACGGCCTGGATCTTCCTGATGCGCATCCTGGCCAGCGTGTCGACCGAAGCCGTCGCCGGCGCGACGATCGCGCTGCGGATCATGATGTTCACGCTGATGCCGGCCTGGGGCATGTCGAACGCCGCCGCCACCCTGGTCGGCCAGAACCTCGGCGCCGGCGAGCCGGCGCGCGCCGAGGCCGCGGTGTGGCGGATCGGCTGGATGAACATGGCCTTCACGCTGGCGGTCTCGGTCGCCTTCTTCGTCGCCCACGACGGCATCGTCGGCCTGTTCACCGAGGACCGCGCCGTCATCGCGATCGGCGGCGAGTGGCTGTCGATCCTGGCCTATTCGTATTTCGTCTACGGCTGGTGGATGGTGTCGGTGCAGGCCTTCAACGGCGCCGGCGACACGATGACCCCGACCTGGATCAACCTGGTCTTCTTCTGGCTGATCCAGATCCCGCTGTCGTGGCTGCTGGCGCTGCCGCTGGGCTGGGCGCATTCGGGGGTGTTCTGGGGCGTGTTCGTCTCCGAGACCGCGGTCGGGCTGTTCACGCTGTGGCTGTTCAGCCGCGGTAGGTGGAAGGCCGCCAGGGTCTGACGCTGCCGCCGGCGCGGTCGGGGCGGACGCCCGCCACGTGGACTGCGCCGCCGCGCCGCGCCTCGAGCCACCTGATCACTGCCGAGCGGCTGCAGGCGCACGACGCGCCCGGCCGCATCGCGCTGTACCGGCGCGAGCTGGCGCTGTTCCTCGAGGGCTCGCGGCTGATGGGCGATGCGGTCGAGCGCGTCGAGACGACCCGCAGCACATCGGCCGGGAAGGCGTCTCGCTCGGCGGCTACCACTGCCCGCGCGCGGTGACCTTCGAGCCGCGCCTCGCCTCGCCTGCGGCGTCGTCTGTGGCGCCAAGCACGACTGGCGCGAGGTGCAGGAGCGCCGGCGCGAGAAGGAAGGCGATTTCCCGGTGCCGCATCGCTGCTCGCATGTCTGCCGTGTGGGGCGCGAAGGACATTGCCGACTTCATGCGCATCGCCGAGGACGTGCACCTCGACGGGGCGGTCGGGAAGAGCCGCGTGCCCTTCCTCTTGACGCACGGCGAGCGCTTCGGCGAGCCGCATGGCCGCGAGATGAACTTCGGCTTCGGCGAACTGCTCGCGCACGCGGCGCGCACGCGGCGGCTGACGGCCGGCTGCATCGTCGGTTCGGGCACGGTGTCGAACGCCTCGGGCGCGGCGGGCTCGGCCTGCATCGCCGAACGCCGGGTGATCGAGAAGATCGACCTCGGCGAGATCCGCACCGGCTTCATGCGCTTCGGCGACCGCGTGCGCATGCAGGCGCGGTTCGACGACGGGCGCGACGGCCC
Source organism: Burkholderiaceae bacterium (assembly GCA_016790515.1). Classification (GTDB taxonomy): domain Bacteria; phylum Pseudomonadota; class Gammaproteobacteria; order Burkholderiales; family Burkholderiaceae_C; genus Pseudaquabacterium. The sequence continues at coordinate 23,189 of JAEUOY010000087.1, forward strand.
CTTCGGCGTGATCGACCAGCGGGTGGTGGCGGCGCGCTGCGCCGCGGGTCACGCCGCGGCGGGCGACCGCCAGGCGGACGTCAGTCGGTCCACTCGCCGCGTTCGAGCAGCACCTCGCGCAGCCGCTGCAGGCCTTCGACGACCACCGGCATGCCGCCGTAGGTCACCTGCTGGAAGATCACCTCGGCGACCTCGGCGCGGGTGGCGCCGACGTTCATCGCGGCATGGATGTGGGCCCGCAGTTCGTTGCCGCGCTCGAGCACGGTGAGCGACGCGCAGGCGCAGAGTTCGCGGGTCTTCTGCGGGATCACCTCGCGCGAGTACAGCACGCCGGTGTAGAACATCGAGAGTTCCTTCGCGAGCTCCGCGTCGAACTTCTTCCACAGATCGAAGCCGACGCCGCCTTTCAGCGTCGAGAACAGCTTCTTCGCGGTGTCCTTCGTGCGGCGCCGCCGCTCCATCTCGTCCATCATCGATCGTCTCCTGCGGGCCGGGTGGCGGCGGCCTGGGTGGGTGCCGCCGCGGATTCTGCGCGCAGCGGCGCCTGCACCTCGCAGCGGATGCCGCGGGCCTCGCGCTCGACCCAGCGCACCTGGCCGCCGAGCAGCTTGACCCGCTTGCGCACGCCGCCCAGGCCGAGCCCATGCGGCCACTTGTCCGGTGCGCGGCCGCTGCCGTCGTCGCTGACCTGCAGCTGCAGCTGGCCGCGATCGAGCTGGATGCTGATCTCCACCTGGGTCGCACGGGCATGGCTGATGACGTTGTTGACCAGCTCGCGCAGCACGCGGGTCAGGCCCGACCACTGCACCACCGACAGCGTCAGGTCGCGGTCGGCCGAGAAGCTCCACTGCAGCTGGCAGCCCGCGGCGTTCAGGCGCTGGGTGATGTCGGCCTTCCACTCCGCGGCGGCGTGCGACAGGCGCTGGTTCGACGCCGCCAGGCCGCGGGTCAGCGTCTTCAGGTCCTGCAGCGTGTGGCGGATGTACTCCTCGATCTCGGGGTCGGAGGACTTGTACATCAGCGTCAGCAGCCGCGCGCCGATGTCGTCGTGCAGGTCCTGGGCGATCCGGGCGCGTTCCTCGGTGCGGCCCTGCTCGACGGCGCGGTCGAAGGCGACCGCGCGGCGCAGCTGCTCGATCAGTCGCTCGCAGAGCCGGCCGTCCTCCTGGGTGAACAGGCGCCGGCCGCGGCCGGCATGGCGCAGCACGATCGCGCCGCCGGCGGGTTCGTCGCCCAGGCGATCGCCGGGGCCCAGCGCCATCGCCGGCACGACCAGGGTCGAGCCATCGGCCGCCACCCGGATCTCCGGGACGCTGCGCGCGCTGCGCGCGGTCTCCGCCGGGTCGAACACCTCCTGCAGCAGCGTGGTCAGCAGGTCGTCGGCCTTGCCGGGGGCCTGCTCGAGCGCCCGCGCGGCCCGGTAGAGGCTGTCGAACATGCGTTCCCCGCCGACCGGACCCGAGCCGGTCAGATGGGCCAGGATCCACGGCCGCGCGGCGACATAGATCGCCACCGCCGCGGCCAGCGCGAGCAACAGCGCGACCGTCGCCGGCAGCGGCAGCACGCCCGGCAGCAGCAGGCACAGCGACACCGCCACCGCGCTGATGCCGGCAAGCACGGTGAACTCGCGCAGCACCTTGCGCGCCGTCAGCAGCACCGGGCCGAGCATCAGCAGTGCGGCGAAGAACACCGACCAGGCCACCGCGCCGGCGCTGGCCAGGCCTGATTGCGCGGCGCCGCGATGCTCGGCGGCGACCACCGCCGTGCTCAACAGCAAGAGCGCGCCCGTGCCGGCCAGCACCAGGCGCTGCAGCTGGCGGGCCAGCGGATCGGCCGTCCGATGCTGCGCCGCGCCGAGCAGCCCGGCCGCGGCGGCCCCGCCGGCCAGTGCCAGGCCCTGGGCATACCACCACAGGCCTGCCGGCGACAGCCACAGCAGCGTGGCCGTGCCGCCGACCATCAGCAGCCAGGCGGTGGCGGCCAGCGGCTGCGCCGCCGCCAGCCGGCGCGGGTAGAGCGTGAACACATGCACCAGCGCGGCCGCGGCCGTGGCATCGGCCACCAGCCGGACCGCCAGCCCGAACCGGACCAGGCCCGCCGGCAGGCCCATGCCGGGCAGCGATTCGGCACCGATCAGCAGCAGCACGACGGCGTGCGAGCCCGCCAGCAGCGCGTACAGCAGCGCCGCCCGTCCGGGCGTGGTCAGCAGCACCGCCGCGCCGGCCAGCGCCAACGCCAGCGCCAGCGCCGCGGCCAGCCAGCTGGTCAGGCCGAGCCCGGCGATGCCGCGCGGGCGCGGCGACAGCGGCAGATCGGCGGCACCTTCCAGCCGCAGCGTCATCGCCGGTTGCCGCGCCGCCTCGCTCAGCTGCTGCTGCACCGCCAGCCACTGCTGCCGCTGGGCATCGTCGACGGTCCAGCGGGGTGAGCGCGGCAGCAGCGCGCTGCTGGCGGGCAGGCTGCGGCCGTCGGCGAACACCAGCGCCTGCAGCCGGCGGCCGACCAGCGGCTGCAACGCCGCCTGGCTGCCGTGGTCCAGTTCGAGCGCGCCGCCGTCGACCGCACGCCAGACCAGCGGCCAGTGCGGCTCGGCAGCCAGCAGGCGCAGCCACGACACCATCGCCGTGGCGACCAGCAGGCCGATCAGCAGCAGCGTGCGGGCGCGCTGGGCCGATGGTGGCTGGCGGCTGCTGTGGCGGCCGGCCAGCGCGGCATCGACCCAGGTGGCCTCGGGTCCGGCAGCGTCGGCCGCGCGGTCGGCCGGGTCGCGCACGGCAGGCGCCATCGTCTCAGCACAGGAGCGGCGTCAGACCAGGCCCTGCTTGGTGGCCAGCACCGCGGCTTCGGCGCGGCTCGACACGTTGAGCTTCTTGTAGATCGACTTGATGTGGTCGTTGACGGTGAACCACTTGATGCCCATCAAGCTGGCGATCTCCTTGATCGTGAAGCCCTTGCTGAGGTAGGTCAGCACCTCGCTCTCGCGCGGCGTCAGGCGCTCGTGTTCGGGTACCTTGCCGATGGGCACCGGCGAGCTGGTGGTGGCGAATTCCTGCGGCGTCGTGAACCCCGAATCGGGCGCGCGGCCGTCGGCGCGGCCACCCTGGCGGAAATGGGTCAGCAGGCGCCTGGCGATCGCCGGCGACAGCGGCGGCTGGCCGCGCACGATCTTCTGCAGCTCCTCGACCAGCACCTCGAAGCGGTCTTCCTTCAGCAGATAGCCGTCGGCGCCGCGCTGCAGCGCCGGGAACAGGTGGTCGTCGTCGGAGTACAGCGTGGTGACGATCTTGGTCGCCGGGTAGTGGGTCAGTTCGGCCAGCAGCTCCATGCCGTTGCCGTCGGGCAGTTCCAGGTCGACCATGATCAGCTTGAACGGGTCGACGCCGTGCAGCCCGCTCGCGCCGCCGGTCAGGCTGATCTGCGAGCGCGCCGTTTCCAGGTCACCGGCCTCGGTGATCGCGATCGTGTCGCTGAAGCTCTCGCGCACCACGCGGCACAGGAAAGCGCGTGCCACCGGGTTGTCTTCGAGGATGAGGACCTTGACGGCCATGGCTGGTATCTCCCGGCGCGGATGCTAGCGCAGTTGCCGCCGTGCCGGGAGGCGCCGGCGCCCCTCCTGCGGGGGAGGGCCGGGCCGGGGTGTCAGCAGTTGTTACCCCTGCGTCAGCACCAGCTTGCCGACGACCTGGCGGCTGCTCATGCGGGCGTAGGCGGCCATCAGGTCGCTCAGCCTCAGGGTTTGGTCGAGCACCGGCCGCACCTTGCCCTCGGCGTACCACTGCGCGAGCTGCTGCAGGTCGCGCTGGAAGGCGGCCGGCTCGCGCCGCACGAAGTCGCCCCAGAACACGCCGACGATCGCCGCGCCCTTGAGCAGCGACAGGTTCAGCGGCAGCGCCGGGATGCCGCCGCCGGCAAAGCCCACCACCAGGTAGCGGCCGCGCCAGGCGATCGAGCGGAACACCGGCTCGGCCAGGTCGCCGCCGACCGGGTCGTAGACGACGTCGGGGCCCTTGCCGCCGGTCAGCGCCTTCAGCGCGTCGCGGATGTTCTCGCTCGCGTAGTTGATCGTCGCGTCGGCGCCGATCTCGCGGCAGCGCGCGCATTTCTCGTCGGTCGACGCGGCGGCGATCACCCGCGCGCCGGCGGCCTTGGCGATCTGGATCGCGGCGGTGCCGACGCCGCCGGCCGCCCCCAGCACCAGCACGGTCTCGCCGGCCTGCAGCGCGCCGCGGTCCAGCAGCGCGTGCTGCGAGGTGCCGTAGGTCATCAGGAAGGCCGCGCCGTGTTCGAACGACATCGTCGGCGGCAGCGGCACCAGCTTGCCGGCCGGCACGATGGCGTGGGTGCCGAAGCCGCCGGTGCCGGCCATCGCGGCGACCCGGTCGCCCGGCTTCACCGAAGTGACGCCTTCACCCACCGCCTCGACGACGCCGGCGAACTCGCTGCCCGGCACGAAGGGCGGCTCCGGCTTGAACTGGTACTTGTTCTGGACGATCAGGATGTCGGGGAAGTTCAGGCTCGAGGCCTTCACCGCCACTCGCGCCTGGCCGGCCTGGGGCTCGGGCGTGGGCAGTTCCTGCCATTGCAGGGCATCGACACCGACCGGGTTGCTGCAGATCCAGGCATGCATGGCTTCTCTCCTCGTGGGGCGTCGATCATAGGCAGCCGCGGCGCCGGCCGCTCGTCGCCGGCGCGACTGGTGAAGCGCGGCGTCGGCCGCCCGGGGTGGTGCCTACAATCCCGGTCCCATGCGGATCCTGATTGCCAACGACGACGGGTACCTCGCGCCGGGGCTCGCCGCCCTGGTGGCGGCGGTGCAGGGGCTGGGCCAGGTCGAGGTGGTGGCACCGGAGCAGAACGCCAGCGGCACCTCCAACGCGCTGACGCTGAACCGGCCGCTGCAGGTCTTCACCGCCGGGGCGTCGGCACCGGGCGTGCAGGTCATCAACGGCACGCCGTCGGACTGCGTGCACGTCGCGCTGACCGGGCTGCTCGGCTACCGGCCCGACCTGGTGCTCTCGGGGATCAACCAGGGCGCCAACATGGGCGACGACACGCTCTATTCGGGCACCGTGGCCGCGGCGATGGAAGGCTATCTGTTCGGCATCCCGGCGATCGCCTTCTCGCAGGTCCAGAAGGGCTGGGGCGATCTCGACGCCGCCGGCCGCGTCGTCAGGGCGGTGGTGCAGCAGGTGCTGGAGCAGGGCCTGCCGGCACAGCCGTTCCTGCTGAACGTGAACATCCCGAACCGGCCCGACGCCGACCGGCTGCCGCGCCGCGTCACCCGCCTGGGCCGCCGCCATGCCAGCGAACCGGTGATCCGGCAGATCAACCCGCGCGGCGAGCCGATCTACTGGATCGGCCCGGCCGGCGATGCGCGCGAAGCCGGCGAAGGCACCGATTTCCACGCCACCGCCAGCGGCTTCGTCTCGATCACCCCGCTGCAGGTCGACCTGACCGACCACGCCCGGCTGCCCGACTGGCGCGCCCGGCTGGAGCGCGCCGGGTGAGCGGCGGCCCGCCTGCCGCGGCGCCGGCCCGCCGGGTGGCGGCAGTGAGCGCGCCGGCCCGCTCCCCGGCGCGAAGCCCGGAACGCGCAACCTGGAGGGTGGTTCGGTGACCCAGGGCAGCGCCAAGCCGGCACGCTTCCCTCTGGCGCTCGAGCGGGTGGGCCAGGCCGGCAGCGCGGCGAAGCCGCGCGAGACGCTGCGGCCGCAGCGGCCGCTGCACGAAGCGGCCCGCGACGCCCGGGCGCGGACCGTGCCGCAGGGCCTGGGGCTGGACTCGGCGCTGGTGCGCCAGCGCATGGTGCAGCGCCTGCGCGGCGAAGGCATCCGCTGCGAGCCGGTGTTCGCGGCGATGGACAAGGTGCCGCGCCACTTGTTCGTCGACACCGCGCTGGCGATCCAGGCCTACGAGGACACCAGCCTGCCGATCGGCCACGGCCAGACGATCTCCAAGCCCTCGGTCGTCGCGCGCATGATCGAACTGCTGTTCGACGGTGCCAGCGCGCGTGCTGCCGGCCACCTCGGCCGCACGCTGGAGGTGGGCACCGGCTGCGGCTACCAGACCGCGCTGCTGGCGCAGCTGGCGCGCCGGGTGGTGTCGATCGAGCGGCTGCGGCCGCTGTACGACAAGGCGGTCCTGAACCTGGCGCCGTGGCGGCTGGACCATGTGCGCCTGGTGTACGGCGACGGCATGCTCGGCCATGGCCCCAACGCACCGTACGACAGCCTGGTCGCAGCCGCCGGCGGCGACGACCTGCCGCCGGCCTGGCTGGCCCAGCTGGCCGTCGGCGGGCGCCTGGTGGCGCCGATGCACCGCTGGGGCGGGCGCGGCCAGGTGCTGGTGGTGGTCGATCGCCACGAAGGCGGTCTGGTTCGCACCGAGCATGAGTCGGTGCACTTCGTCCCTCTAAAATCCGGTGTTGTCTGATTCGGCCCGTCCCATGATCCATTTCCGCCTGCCGTCGGGCCTGCTGTCTGCCGCTGTTCTGGCGCTGATGCTGGCCGGCTGCGGCTCCAAGCCGACCAAGGCGCCGGTCGAGGACCGCAGGCCGCCTAAGGCCGCCGAGCCGGCCGCGGCGGCGTCCAAGCCGGCGCCGCCGGTCAGCTCGGAAACGCCAAAGCCCCTGCCCGGCGCCGAGAATGCCGGCCGCGCGGGCTACTACACCGTCAAGCCCGGCGACACGATGATCCGCATCGGGCTCGAGAACGGCCAGAACTGGCGCGACATCGTGCGCTGGAACGGCATCGAGAACCCGAACCTGATCGAGGTCGGCCAGGTGCTGCGCGTGGTGCCCCCCGGCGTCGACGCGTCGAGCGTGGCCAGCCGGGGCGTGGCGCCGCCCCAGGTCGAGGCGCGGCCGCTCGAGGCCAGGCCGGTGGCTGCGGCGGCGTCGGCAGCACCCGCGGCATCGTCCGCATCGGCGCCGGCGCCGGCTGCGCCGCGCGAGGTCGACGAGGAGCCGGCCTGGGCCTGGCCGGCCGGCGGCCCGGTGCTGGCCGGCTTCGAGGAAGGCCGGCAGAAGGGTCTGCTGATCGCCGGCAAGGCCGGCGACCCGGTGTTCGCTGCCGCCGATGGCCGCATCGTCTATGCCGGCTCCGGGCTGCGCGGCTACGGCAATCTGGTGATCGTCAAGCACAACAACACCTACCTCACCGCCTACGCGCACAACCAGACGCTGCTGGTCAAGGAAGACCAGGTGGTGCGCCGCGGCCAGAAGATCGCCGAGATGGGCTCCAGCGATGCCGATCGGGTGCAGCTGCATTTCGAGATCCGCCGCCAGGGCAAGCCGGTCGACCCGGCGCGCCAGCTGCCGCCGCGCTGAGCGGGCGATCGGCGGCCGGGCGCCCCGCGGACGGGGGGCGCCTCAGCGTTTCCCTGAGGCCGGCAGCCGCCATGGCGGCGATAGCATCGCGCGGCGGGCTGGTCGGGTCCGGAACTGGAGACACACCTCATGAAGATGGCATCCATCGCCCTGGCAACGCTGGCACTGCTGGGGTCCGGCGCGGCGCAGGCGCAGTCGCAGGGCGTCAGCAAGACCGAGGTCACCATCGGCACGATCCAGGACCTGTCCGGGCCGATCGCGGCCTTCGGCAAGCAGTCGCGCAACGGCATGCAGTTGCGCGTCGACGAGATCAACGAGCAGGGGGGCATCGCCGGCCGCAAGATCAAGCTGATCGTCGAGGACGCCGGCTACGACCCCAAGCGTGCGGTGCTGGCGGCACAGAAGCTGGTCAACCAGGACAAGATCTTCCTGATGGCGGGCCATATCGGCACCGCGCACAACAACGCGGCGATGCCGGTGCAGTTCGAGAAGAACGTCATCAACTTCCTGCCGATCACCGCAGCGCGCGAGATGTACGAGCCCTTCCACAAGCTCAAGTACTCGTTCGCCGCGACCTACTATGACCAGATACGCATGGTCTTGCCCAAGCTGGTGAAGGACAAGGGCGCGAAGAAGGTCTGCACGATGTACCAGGACGACGAGTTCGGACTCGAAGTGCTGCGCGGCGCCGAGGCGGGGCTGAAGACGCTGAACATGGAACTGGGCGAGAAGACCAGCTACAAGCGCGGCGCGACCGATTTCTCGTCCCAGGTGGCCCGGATGAAGGCCGGCGGCTGTGATCTGGTGGTGCTGGGCACCATCATCCGCGAGACGATCGGCGCGATCGGCGAGGCGCGCAAGACCGGCTTCAACCCGACTTTCCTCGGCAGCAGCGCGTCCTACACCGACCTGATCCACAAGCTGGGCGGCAAGCCGATGGACGGCCTGTATGCCACCCACACCGCGCAGCACCCCTACCTGGACGAGGCCTCGCAGCCGCTGCGCTTCTGGGCCAACAAGTACAAGACCAAGTTCAACGAGGATCCGACCGTCTTCTCGGTCTATGGCTACCTGATCATCGACACCTTCGCCCGAGCTGCATCCAAGGCCGGCGCCAACCTGAACACCGAGACCTTCATCAAGGCGATGGACACGATGGTCATCGAGCCCGACATGTTCGGCTCGCCACAGTCCACGTTCACGGCCACCAAGCGGCTGGGCAACGACCTGTCGCGCATGTCGCAGATCCAGGACGGCCGCTGGAAGGTCGTCTCCGACTACGTCAAGCCCTGAGCGATCCGGGCCGGACTCCCAGGCCGCCCTCGGGCGGCCTTTTTTTCGCCCTCGATAATCCCGCGGATGACGACGCAAGACGAATGGCTGAAGGTCGAATCGATCGACCTCGAGGCCCAGGGCGTGGCCCGCAATGCCGAGGGCAAGGTGGTGTTCATCGAGGGGGCGCTGCCCGGCGAAGAGGTGCAGGTGCGGGTCGGCCGCAGCAAGAACGCCTGGGAGCAGGGCGTGATGAGCGCGCTGCGCCATGAGAGCTCATTGCGCGTGCGCCCCGGCTGCCCGCACTTCGGCCTGCACGCCGGCGCCTGCGGCGGCTGCAAGATGCAGCACCTTGACGCCGCGGCGCAGGTGGCCGTCAAGCAGCGCGTGCTCGAGGACAACCTGCTGCACCTGGCCAAGGTGCGGGCCGAGAACATCCTGCGGCCGATCGAAGGGCCGGCCTGGGGCTACCGCTTCCGCGCCCGGCTGTCGGTGCGCCATGTGCCGCGCAAGGGTACCGTGCTGGTCGGGTTTCACGAGCGCAAGAGCCGCTACGTGGCCGACATGCAGGTCTGCCCCGTGCTGCCGGCGGCGGTCAGCGCGCTGCTGATGCCGCTGCGGGCCTTGATCGGCAGCATGGACCAGCGCGACCGAGTGCCGCAGATCGAACTGGCGATCGGCCAGCGGCTCGAGGGCCCGGTGATCGCGCTGGTGCTGCGCCACCTCGAGCCGCTGAGCACCGCCGACGCCGACCGGCTGCGCGCCTTCGGAGCCAGCCATGACGTGCAGTGGTGGCTGCAGCCGAAGGGCCCGGAGACGGTGCACCGGCTCGACGAGGGCGGCCCCGAACTGGCCTATGCGCTGCCCGAATTCGGCGTCACGCTACCCTTCGAGCCGACCGATTTCACCCAGGTCAACCACCCGATCAACAGCGTGCTGGTCGGCCGTGCGCTGCGCCTGCTGGCGCCGGCGGCGCACGAGCGGCTGATCGACTGGTTCTGCGGCCTGGGCAACTTCACGCTGCCGATCGCCACCCGCGCGCGCGAGGTGCTGGGCATCGAGGGCAGCGAGACCTTGGTGCAGCGCTCGCGCGACAACGCCCGGCGCAATGGTCTCGCTGCGAAGGCCAGATTCGCCGCCCGCAACCTGTTCGATTTGGCACCGGCCGACCTGGTGGCCTACGGCACGGCCGACAAATGGCTGGTCGACCCGCCACGCGAGGGCGCCTTCGCACTGGCCAAGTCGCTGGCCGACCTGCACGCGGCTCCGCCCGAGGGCTGGGCGCCGCCGCGGCGCATCGTCTATGTCAGCTGCAACCCGGCGACGCTGGCCCGCGACGCCGGATTGCTGGTGCACCAGGCCGGTTACCGCTGCTCGGCAGCGGGGGCGGTCAACATGTTCCCGCACACGGCCCATGTCGAAAGCGTGGTGGTCTTCGACCGCCAGAGCTCGGTGTAGGGTCACTTCGCGAAGCGCAGCGGGCAGGAACCACGCGATGGCGGTGTTCGATCCGGACCGGCCATGAGAAAGGGCTCCCGAGGGAGCCCTTGTCGAAGGTGGCCGAGGCTCAGTCGCGCTCGCCGCCCGCGATGCCCAGGATCGCCAGCAGGCTCTGGAACACGTTGTAGATGTCCAGGTAGATCGCCAGCGTGGCGCTGATGTAGTTGGTCTCGCCGCCGTCGATCACGCGCTTGATGTCGAACAGCATGAAGCCCGAGAAGATCACGATCGCCAGCACCGACAGCGTCATCATCAAGGCAGTGGACTGCATGAAGATGTTGACGATGCCGGCGGCCAGCAGGATCAGCGCGCCGACGAACAGGAACTTGCCCATGTTCGACAGGTCGCGCTTGATCACCGTGGCCAGCGTGGCCATGCCGACGAAGACCACCGCGGTACCGCCGAAGGCGGTCATGATCAGCGACGAACCGTTCTTGAAGCCCAGCACCGCCGACAGCAATCGCGCCAGCATCAGCCCCATGAAGAAGGTGAAGGCGAGCAGCACCATCACGCCGGTCGACGAATGCTTGGTCTTCTCGATCGCGAACATGAAGCCGAAGGCGCCCGCCAGGAAGACGATCGCCGACATGCCGACCCCGAGTGCCGAGGTGATGCCGGTGGCCACGCCCACCCAGGCGCCAAGCACCGTGGGCACCATCGACAAGGCCAGCAGCCAGTAGGTATTGCGCAGGACACGGTTGCGATCAGCGGCCAGCGAGCCTGAACCGGCATATCCGGGAAAGGTTTGCAGGCGTTGTTCGTTCATGGAACCTCCAGAAAGGGTGGTCGGGATGGGGATTCATCCGAGCGGGTCTGATCCGCGAAGACGATTGTAAGTTCCGCAGCGGCATCGAAGCGCAGGGTCGGCGGCGGCAACAGCCACCGGCTTCGAGCCGCTGGGGCACACTGCGCAACATCGAATTTCGGAGCGTAGCCATGAAAATCAAGTCCGTACTGACCCTGAGCGACGTGCGCACCATCGCCCAGGCGGCCGAGGCCGAGGCGCTGGCCCACCAGTGGGCGGTGACGATCGCGATCGTCGACGACGGCGGCCACCTGCTGTGGCTGCAGCGGCTGGACGGCGCCGCGCCGATCTCCGCGCACATCGCGCCGGCCAAGGCGCGCACCGCGGCGCTGGGCCGGCGCGAGAGCAAGGCCTACGAGGACGTGATCAACCAGGGCCGCTACTCATTCCTCAGCGCGCCGCTGCTCGAGGGCATGCTCGAAGGCGGCGTGCCGGTGATCGTCGATGGCCAATGCATCGGCGCGGTGGGCGTCAGCGGCGTCAAGTCGACCGAGGACGCCCAGGTGGCCCGGGCCGGGATCGCCGCGCTCGGGGCCTGACGCAGGTGTTGCGGCCCACCACCCCGTCCATGCGGGACAACCCGAAGCCGGTATACTTCGAAGGTTTACCTGCCACCACCGCAGCCTAGCGAAACTCCTGCGAAGTTTCACCACCGGACTTCCTGCTCGCGGCCCCTCTGACGGGGGTCGAGGCCCGAGCGGAGCTGGGCGCGCGCGACTTCCGGAGTCACTGTCTTGTTGCCCCTTCTGCCCCCCGCCGTCCTCGCGCTCGCCGACGGCACGGTCTTCCAGGGCCATTCCATCGGCGCGGCCGGTTCGACGGTGGGCGAGGTGGTGTTCAACACCGCGCTCACCGGCTACCAGGAAATCCTCACCGACCCGAGCTATTGCCGGCAGATCGTCACGCTGACCTACCCGCACATCGGCAGCTACGGCGTCAACGACGAGGACGTCGAGGCCAGCCGGGTCCATGCCGCCGGGCTGATCGTCAAGGACCTGCCGGTTCGTGCGTCGAACTTCCGCGCCAGGCTGACGCTGGACGCCTACCTGCAGCGCGAAGGCACGGTGGCGATCGCCGGCATCGACACCCGCCGCCTGACCCGCCGGCTGCGCAGCGGCGGCGCCCAGAACGGCTGCATCGCCACCTTCGCCGCCGGCCATCGGGTGACGCCGGTCGAGGTCGCCGCGGCGATCGCCCGCGCCCAGGCGGCCCCAGGCATGGCCGGGCAGGACCTGGCGCAGGTCGTCTCGGCCGGCGAACCCTACGGCTGGACCGAGACCGAGTGGTCGCTGGGCACCGGCTACGGCCGCCTGGCGGACACCCGCTTCCATGTCGTCGCCTACGATTTCGGCATCAAGCGCAACATCCTGCGCATGCTGGCCAGCCGCGGCTGCCGCGTCAGCGTGGTGCCGGCACGAACGCCGGCCGCCGAGGCGCTCGCGCTGAAGCCCGACGGCATCTTCCTGTCCAACGGCCCGGGCGACCCCGAGCCCTGCGACTACGCGATCACCGCCGTGCGCACGCTGGTCGACACCGGCATCCCGACCTTCGGCATCTGCCTGGGCCACCAGATCTTGGCGCTGGCCTCGGGCGCCAGGACCTTCAAGATGAAGTTCGGCCACCACGGCGCCAACCACCCGGTCAAGGACCTGGACTCGGGCCGCGTCTCGATCACCAGCCAGAACCACGGCTTCGCGGTCGACGCGCAATCGCTGCCGGCCCAATTGCGGCCGACCCACGTCAGCCTGTTCGACCAGACCTTGCAGGGGCTGGCGCGCACCGACCGGCCGGCGTTCGGCTTCCAGGGCCACCCCGAGGCCTCGCCGGGCCCGCACGACATCGCCTACCTGTTCGACCGCTTCACGACGCTGATGGCCAGGGCGCAGGCGGAGAAGACCCATGCCTAAGCGCCACGACCTGAAATCCATCCTCATCATCGGCGCCGGCCCGATCATCATCGGCCAGGCCTGCGAGTTCGACTATTCCGGTGCCCAGGCCTGCAAGGCGCTGCGCCAGGAGGGCTACAGGGTCATCCTGGTCAACAGCAACCCGGCGACGATCATGACCGACCCCGACACGGCGGACGTGACCTACATCGAGCCGATCACCTGGCAGGTGGTCGAGAAGATCATCGCCAAGGAGCGCCAGGCCTTCCCCGACGACAAGATGGCGGTGCTGCCGACCATGGGTGGCCAGACCGCGCTGAACTGCGCGCTCGACCTGCACCGCCATGGCGTGCTGGCGAAGTACGGCGTCGAGATGATCGGCGCCACCGAGCACGCGATCGAGAAGGCCGAGGACCGGCTGAAGTTCAAGGAGGCGATGACCTCGATCGGCCTCGCCTCGGCCAAGAGCGGCATCGCGCATTCGCTCGACGAGGCCTGGGGCGTGCACAAGCGCATCCAGGCCGAGATCGGCGGCGCGGGCTTCCCGATGGTGATCCGCCCCAGCTTCACGCTCGGCGGCACCGGCGGCGGCATCGCCTACAACCCCGAGGAGTTCGAGGAGATCTGCAAGCGCGGCCTCGACCTGTCGCCGACCAACGAGCTGCTGATCGAGGAATCGCTGATCGGCTGGAAGGAATACGAGATGGAAGTCGTGCGCGACCGCGCCGACAACTGCATCATCGTCTGCTCGATCGAGAACCTCGACCCGATGGGCATCCACACCGGCGACTCGATCACCGTCGCGCCGGCGCAGACGCTCTCCGACAAGGAATACCAGCTGCTGCGCGACGCCAGCATCGCGATCCTGCGCGAGATCGGCGTCGACACCGGCGGCTCGAACGTGCAGTTCTCGATCAACCCGCGCGACGGCCGGATGGTCGTCATCGAGATGAACCCTCGGGTGTCGCGGTCGTCGGCGCTGGCCTCCAAGGCCACCGGCTTCCCGATCGCCAAGATCGCCGCCAAGCTGGCGGTGGGCTACACGCTGGACGAGCTGCGCAACGACATCACCGGCGGCGCGACGCCGGCCTCGTTCGAGCCCAGCATCGACTACGTCGTCACCAAGATCCCGCGCTTCGCGTTCGAGAAGTTCCCGGCCGCCGACCCGCACCTGACGACCCAGATGAAGTCGGTCGGCGAGGTCATGGCCATGGGCCGCACCTTCCAGGAATCGTTCCAGAAGGCGCTGCGCGGGCTGGAGACCGGCATCGACGGGCTGAGCGAACGCGAGACCGAGAGGGAGGAGATCGTCGAGGCGATCGGCAACGCCGGCCCCGAGCGCATCCTGTACGTCGCCGACGCGTTCCGCATCGGCATGAGCCTGGACGAGATCTTCGAAGAGACTTCGATCGACCCCTGGTTCCTGGCGCAGATCGAGCAGATCGTCGCGACCGAGTCGCAGCTGAAGGCGCGCCGGCTCGACGAGCTGTCGGCGGCGGAGCTGCGCTACCTGAAGCAGATGGGCTTCTCCGACAAGCGCCTGGGCAAGCTGCTGGGCAGCCACCAGCATGCGGTGCGGCAGGCCCGCCACGCGCTGGGCGTGCGGCCGGTCTACAAGCGGGTGGACACCTGCGCGGCCGAGTTCGCGACCCAGACCGCCTACCTCTACAGCTGCTACGAGACCGCCGACGGCGAATGCGAGGCCGAACCGACCGACCGCCGCAAGATCATGGTGCTGGGCGGCGGCCCGAACCGCATCGGCCAGGGCATCGAGTTCGACTACTGCTGCGTGCACGCGGCACTGGCGATGCGCGAGGACGGCTACGAGACCATCATGGTCAACTGCAACCCCGAGACGGTGTCGACCGACTACGACACCAGCGACCGGCTGTATTTCGAGCCGGTGACGCTGGAGGACGTGCTGGAGATCGTCGCCAAGGAGCAGCCGATCGGCGTGATCGTGCAGTACGGCGGCCAGACGCCGCTGAAGCTGGCGCTCGACCTCGAGGCCAACGGCGTGCCGATCATCGGCACCTCGCCCGACTCGATCGACATCGCCGAGGACCGCGAGCGCTTCCAGAAGCTGCTGCACGCGCTGGGCCTGAAGCAGCCGCCCAACCGCACCGCGCGCACCGAGGAGGCCGCGCTGCAGCTGGCCCACGAGATCGGCTACCCGCTGGTCGTGCGCCCGAGCTACGTGCTGGGCGGCCGGGCGATGGAGATCGTGCACGGCGACAAGGACTTGGAGCGCTACATGCGCGAGGCGGTGCGCGTCAGCGAGAAGTCGCCGGTGCTGCTCGACCGCTTCCTCGACGACGCGATCGAGGTCGACGTCGACTGCATCAGCGACGGCTCGGCGGTGATGATCGGCGGCATCATGGAGCACATCGAGCAGGCCGGGGTGCACTCGGGCGACTCGGCGTGTTCGCTGCCGCCCTACACGCTGCCCGCCAAGCTGCAGGACGAACTGCGCCGGCAGACCACGCTGATGGCCCGGGCGCTGAAGGTCGTCGGCCTGATGAACGTGCAGTTCGCGATCCAGGGCAGCGTGGTCGGCGACGGCGACGACGCCACCGTCTACGTGCTGGAGGTGAACCCGCGCGCCTCGCGCACCGTGCCTTACGTCAGCAAGGCGACCGGCCAGCAGCTGGCCAAGATCGCCGCGCGCTGCATGGCCGGGCAGAAGCTGGCCGACCAGCGCGGCCGCAACGGCGAGGCGCCGCACGAGGTGATCCCGCCGTACTTCAGCATCAAGGAGGCGGTGTTCCCGTTCAACAAGTTCCCCGGCGTCGACCCGATCCTCGGCCCCGAGATGCGCTCGACCGGCGAGGTGATGGGCGTCGGCAGGACCTTCGGCGAGGCGATGCTGAAGAGCCAGCTCGGCGCCGGCTCGCGGCTGCCGGCCCAGGGCACGGTGGTGATCACCGTGAAGAACGGCGACAAGGAGCGCGCGGTCAGCGTCGCCCGCGATCTGGTCGCCCTGGGCTTCGCGGTGGTGGCGACCAAGGGCACGGCGGCAGCGATCGCGGCCGCCGGCGTGCCGGTACGGGTGGTCAACAAGGTCAAGGACGGCCGGCCGCACATCGCCGACATGGTCAAGGCCGGCGAGATCCAGCTGGTGTTTACCACCGTCGACGAGACCCGCACCGCGATCGCCGACTCGCGCTACATCCGCACCGCGGCGCTGGCCAACCGGGTGACCGACTACACGACGATGGCCGGCTGCGAGGCTGCCACCGAGGGCTTGAAGCACCGGCAGGACACGAGCGTGCTGAGCCTGCAGGAACTGCACGCCGAGTTGCATTAAACTCGCGCCTCACCGCTCCGCCGCCTTCGCGCCTGCGTCCGCAGTCGCCCAGTGCGGCGGATTTGCTTTTTGTCGGCCCGTCCCGGGCCTCATCGATGTCAGGAGGCCCGATGGCCACCATCCCCCTCACCACGCGCGGTGCCGTGAAGCTCAAGGAGGAGCTGCACCGTCTCAAGTCCGTCGAGCGCCATGCCGTGATCCAGGCCATCGCCGAGGCGCGCGCCCAGGGCGACCTGTCGGAGAACGCCGAATACGAGGCGGCCAAGGACAAGCAGGGCTTCATCGAAGGCCGCATCCTCGAGATCGAGGGCAAGCTGGCCGCGGCCCAGGTCATCGACCCGGCGGCGCTCGACGCCGGCGGCCGCGTGGTGTTCGGCGCCACGGTCGACCTGGAGGAGGAGGCGTCCGGCCAGGAAGTCACCTACCAGATCGTCGGCGACGACGAGGCCGACCTGAAGAAGGGGCTGATCTCGATCAGCTCGCCGATCGCCCGTTCGATGATCGGCAAGGAGGCCGGCGACGTCGCCGAGGTGCAGGCGCCCGGCGGCGTCAAGCGCTACGAGATCGTCGAAGTCCGCTACGTCTGACCCGCGTGGTCGAGCGGCTGCGCAGGATGCTGCCCGGCCTCTGGGCCGGAATGCTGCTGTGCATCGCGGCGATCGCCACGCCGGCGGTCTTCGCGGCGCTGCAGCGCGGCGATGCCGGCCGGGTCGTCGGCCGCATCTTCGGGGTCGAGGCCTGGACCAGCCTGGCGCTGGCGATGCTGCTGCTGGCGATCGAGCGCTCGCGGGCGCGATCGGCCGCCGAGGCCGGCCGGGGTTCGGTGCTCAGCACCGAGATGCTGCTGGTGCTGGGCACGGTGTTCTGCACCGTCGCCGGCTACTTCGCGGTCCAGCCGCTGATGCCGGCGGCGCGGGACGGGCAGGGGCCGCTGAGCTTCGGCCAGCTGCATGCGCTCAGCAGCGGCTTCTTCGGCCTGAAGATCGCGCTGCTGGCGGTGCTGGCCTGGCGCGCCGCCGCGCCGGGGCCGATCAGCCGGCCGCCTTCTTCTTGACGCTGGTCGAGCGCGGCTTGGCGCGCTTGATCTCGCCGCCGGCGGTGACGCGCTGGTTGCCGTAGACCGTGACCTTCTTGATCTGCGGCCGGTTCCTGCCGTTCTTGCTGAACTTCAGGATCTTGACCACCCGCGGCGCGGCCATCGCGCCATCGCGCTCGGCCCGGGCCTTCTCGGGAACCGGCCGCCACAGCACCAGTAACTTGCCGATGTGCTGCACCGGCGCGGCCTCGAGCCTGTCGGCCAGCGCGGCCAGCGCGGCCTCGCGGTCGGCGCGCACATCGGAGAACATCCGCACCTTGATCAGCCCGTGGGCGTTCAGCGCGATGTCGGCCTCCTTGACGACGGCGTCGGTCAGGCCATCGGCGCCGATCAGCACGACCGGGTCGAGGTGGTGGGCTTCGCCGCGCTTTTCCTTGCGTTGGGCGGGCGTCAGTTGAAGAGCGGGCATGCAACGATTATCTCCCTCGCCATGAAAATCGACTCGAAGAGCAAGAAGATCAACAAGGCGTGGCTCAGCGAGCACGTCAACGATCCCTACGTCAAGCTGGCGCAGCGCGAGGGCTACCGCGCGCGCGCGGCCTACAAGCTGAAGGAGATCGACGAGGCACTGGGCCTGATCAAGCCCGGCCAGCTGGTGGTCGACCTAGGCTCGGCGCCGGGCGCCTGGAGCCAGTACCTGCGACGCCGCTTCGCGCCGAAGTCGGCCGGCAGCGGCGGCGCGGCGGCGGGTGAACTGCTGGGCACGATCATCGCGCTGGACATCCTGCCGATGGAGCCGATCGAGGGCGTGCTGTTCATCCAGGGTGACTTCCGGGACGACGCCGTGATCGAGCGGCTGCACCAGGCGGTGGCCGGCCGGCCGGTCGACGTGGTGGTGTCCGACATCGCGCCGAACCTGTCGGGCATCGAATCGGCCGACGCCGCGCGCGTCGAGCAGCTGATCGAGCTGGTGCTCGAGTTCGCCCAGGCTCACCTGAAGCCCGGCGGCGTGCTGGTCGCCAAGGTGTTCCACGGCAGCGGCTACAGCCAGCTCGTCGAGCGCTTCAAGCGGCAGTTCCGCATCGCCAAGCCGATCAAGCCCAAGGCCTCGCGCGACAAATCGGCGGAAACCTTTCTGGTGGGAATTGGTCCGAAGAACACTTGACCGGGGACAAACCCGGCGCCGAAATGAGTCGGAATGACCTTCATTTCAGCGCTTTCGGGCCCGGCCCCGTCGGCCCTCCAGGGAACTTGACTGGACTAGAATCGTCCCTATATGCCCCTTGGTCGGGCGGTTGACGGTACCTGGTTGGCAGCAGGCAGGTTCATCGTGGGTCCGATATGTTGGTTTTTTGGCTGAAGGAGCCGCGGTGAACAATCAATGGTTCTCGAAGGTCGCTGTCTGGCTGGTGATCGCGCTCGTGCTGTTCACCGTGTTCAAGCAGTTCGACCGCGGGGTTTCGTCGGGGGCGATGATCGGTTATTCCGATTTCCTCGAGGAGGTGCGCGCCAAGCGCATCAAGGTCGTCACGCTGCAGGAGGGCAACGGCGGCACCGAGATCCTGGCGATCACCAACGACGACAAGCGCATCCGCTCCACCGCCACCTACCTCGACCGCGGCCTGGTCGGCGACCTGATCAACAACGGCGTCAAGTTCGACGTCAAGCCGCGTGAAGAGCCGTCGCTGCTGGTCAGCCTGCTGATCAGCTGGGGCCCGATGCTGCTGCTGATCGGCGTCTGGGTCTACTTCATGCGCCAGATGCAGGGCGGCGGCAAGGGCGGCGCTTTCAGCTTCGGCAAGAGCAAGGCGCGCATGCTCGACGAGGCCAACAATTCGACCACCTTCGCCGACGTCGCCGGCTGCGACGAGGCCAAGGAAGAGGTCAAGGAACTGGTCGACTTCCTGAAGGACCCGCAGAAGTTCCAGAAGCTGGGGGGCCGCATCCCGCGCGGCGTGCTGCTGGTCGGCCCGCCGGGCACCGGCAAGACGCTGCTGGCCAAGGCCATCGCCGGCGAGGCCAAGGTGCCGTTCTTCTCGATCTCGGGCTCCGACTTCGTCGAGATGTTCGTCGGCGTCGGCGCGGCGCGGGTGCGCGACATGTTCGAGCAGGC
>JAEUOY010000100.1 GCA_016790515.1 Burkholderiaceae bacterium
CAGGCCACCAAGGACGCCGGCCGCATCGCCGGCCTGGACGTCAAGCGCATCATCAACGAGCCGACCGCCGCGGCGCTGGCCTTCGGCCTCGACAAGCACGGCAAGGGCGACCGCAAGATCGCGGTGTTCGACCTCGGCGGCCGCAACTACGACATCTCGATCATCGAGATCGCCGATGTCGACGGCGAGAAGCAGTTCGAGGTGCTGTCGACCAACGGCGACACCTTCCTCGGCGGCGAGGACTTCGACCAGCGCCTGATCGACTACATCGTCACCGAGTTCAAGAAGGAACAGGGCGTCGACCTGACCAAGGACGTGCTGGCGCTGCAGCGGCTGAAGGAAGCCGCCGAGAAGGCCAAGATCGAGCTGTCCAACAGCACGCAGACCGACGTCAACCTGCCCTACATCACCGCCGACGCGTCGGGACCGAAGCACCTGAACATCAAGCTCACCCGCGCCAAGCTGGAAAGCCTGGTCGACGAGCTGATCCAGCGCACGATCGAGCCCTGCAAGATCGCGGTGAAGGATGCCGGCGTCAAGCTGTCGGACATCGACGACGTGATCCTGGTCGGTGGCATGACCCGCATGCCCAAGGTGCAGGAGAAGGTCAAGGAGTTCTTCGGCAAGGAGCCGCGCAAGGACGTCAACCCCGACGAGGCGGTGGCCGTCGGTGCGGCGATCCAGGGCCAGGTGCTGGGCGGCGAGCGCAAGGACGTGCTGCTGCTCGACGTCACGCCGCTGAGCCTGGGCATCGAGACGCTGGGCGGCGTGATGACCAAGATGATCAAGAAGAACACCACGATCCCGACCAAGTTCAGCCAGGTGTTCTCGACCGCCGACGACAACCAGCCGGCGGTGACGATCAAGGTCTACCAGGGCGAGCGCGAGATGGCCTCGGGCAACAAGAGCCTGGGCGAGTTCAACCTCGAGGGCATCCCGCCGGCGCCGCGCGGCCTGCCGCAGATCGAGGTGACCTTCGACATCGACGCCAACGGCATCCTGCATGTCGGCGCCAAGGACAAGGCCACCGGCAAGGAGAACAAGATCACCATCAAGGCCAACTCGGGTCTGACCGAGGAGGAGATCCAGAAGATGGTGAAGGACGCCGAGCTCAATGCCGCCGAGGACCACAAGAAGTTCGAGCTGGTGCAGGCCCGCAACCAGGCCGACGGCATGATCCACTCGGTGCGCAAGAGCCTCGCCGAGCATGGCGACAAGCTCGATGCCGGCGAGAAGGAGAAGATCGAGGCCGCGCTGAAGGAAGCCGAAGAGGCGATCAAGGGCGACGACAAGGCCGCGATCGAGGCCAGGACCGAGGCGCTGATGGCCGCCAGCCAGAAGCTCGGCGAGAAGGTCTATGCCGAGCAGGCGGCCGCGGCGGCCGGCGGCGCGGCGCCCGGCGGCGAGACGCCGAAGGCCGATGCCGGCGCTTCGAAGCCGGCCGACGACAACGTGGTCGACGCGGAGTTCAAGGAAGTCAAGAAGTGATCTGGCGATATCCCGGCCAGGCCTGCGGCCTGCCGTGATATCTCGCCGCGTTCGAACGGCAGACCGGGTCTGCCGCTCGACGCGGCGGTTTCGTTTCCAAAGCCCTGAGAATTGCCATGGCAAAGCGCGACTACTACGACATCCTCGGCGTGCCCAAGAACGCCACCGAGGACGACATCAAGAAGGCCTACCGCAAGCTGGCCATGAAGCACCACCCCGACCGCAACCAGGGCGAGGGTGACGACGCGAAGAAGGCCGAGGCGAAGTTCAAGGAGGCCAAGGAAGCCTACGAGATGCTCTCCGACCCGCCCAAGCGGGCCGCCTACGACCAGTACGGCCATGCCGGCGTCGACCCCAACGCCGGCATGGGCCGCGGCGGCGCCGAAGGCATGGGCGGCTTCGCCGAGGCCTTCGGCGACATCTTCGGCGACATCTTCGGCGGCGGCGGCCGGCGCGGCGGCGGCCAGCAGGTCTTCCGCGGTTCGGACCTGAGCTACGCGATGGAGATCACGCTCGAGGAGGCCGCGCACGGCAAGGACGCGCAGATCCGCATCCCCAGCTGGGACAGCTGCGAGACCTGCCACGGCTCGGGCGCCAAGCCGGGCACCAGCGCCAAGACCTGCACCACCTGCAACGGTGCCGGCACGGTGCACATGCGCCAGGGCTTCTTCTCGATCCAGCAGACCTGCCCGCATTGCCACGGCAGCGGCAAGATCATCCCCGAGCCCTGCACCACCTGCTCGGGCGCCGGCAAGATCAAGCGCCAGAAGACGCTGGAGGTGAAGATCCCGGCCGGCATCAACGAGGGCATGCGCATCCGCTCGGCCGGCAACGGCGAGCCGGGCACCAACGGCGGCCCGCCCGGCGACCTGTACATCGAGATCCGGATCAAGGAACACGACATCTTCGAGCGCGACGGCGACGACCTGCACTGCACGGTGCCGGTGTCCTTCACCACCGTCGCGCTGGGCGGGTCGATCGAGGTGCCGACGCTGGCCGGCAAGGCCGAGATCGAGCTGCCCGAGGGCACCCAGCACGGCAAGACCTTCCGCCTGCGCGGCAAGGGCATCAAGGGCCTGCGCTCGAGCTACCCGGGCGACCTGTACGCCCATGTCTCGGTCGAGACCCCGGTCAAGCTGACCGAGCACCAGCGCAAGCTGCTGAAGGAGCTCGACGAGTCGCTGAAGAAGGGCGGCGAGAAGCATTCGCCGAACGCCAAGAGCTGGACCGACCGGGTCAAGGACTTGTTCAAGTAGGGCTCGGCATGCAGCGCCGCCCGGGTCTGACGCGATGGATCCTGGCGGCACTGTTGGCGCTGCTGCAGGCTGCCGCGCCGGCCCAGCCGGTGCGCACCGAGCATGTCACCGCCGAGCTGGTCGCCCGCCAGGCCGTGGTGGCGCCGGGCGCGACGCTGGCCATCGGCCTGCGCCTGCAGCACATCCCGCATTGGCACACCTACTGGCGCAACCCGGGCGATTCGGGCCTGCCGACCACGCTGGCCTGGCAGCTGCCCGCGGGCAGCCGGGTCGGCGAGATCGAGTGGCCGGCGCCGCGCCGCCTGGCCATCGGGCCGCTGGTCAACTACGGCTACGAGGGCGAGCTGCTGCTGCCGCTGCGCTTCACCGCGCCCGCCGATGCCCGCCCCGGCAGCACGCTGACGCTGCGTGCCGAGGCGAACTGGCTGGCCTGCCGCGAGCAGTGCGTTCCCGAGAGCGCCACGCTGACGCTGGCGCTGGCGGTGGCCGCGCCGGACACGCCGGCCGGGGACACCGCGCTGGCGCCGCTGTTCGACGCCGCCGCCGCGGCCGCCGCCGGCGCGCTGCAGGGCTGGCGCGTCGAGGCCGGGCGTGCCGGCCGCGAACTGCAAGTGCGGCTGATCCGCGACCGGCCACCCGGCGCGGCCGAGCCGCTGCCGCCGGTGGCGGTCTTTCCCTATGCCGAGCAGGTGTTCGACGCGGCGCGCCATGCCGTCTACCGCACCGACGAAGGCTACGCGGTGCGGCTGGCGCTGGCCGCCCAGGCCGCGGTGCCGGCGCGGCTGCAGGGCATCGTGGTGGCCACCGCCGCGCCGGCGCCCTGGGGCGGTGCCCACCGCAGCGCCGAGTTCAGCGTCGCGCTGCGCGAGGCGGCGGCGCTGGCGCTGCCGCCCGGCGCCCGGCGCCTGGACACCGACGCGACAGCGGCGGGCGCGGTGTCGAAACCGGCGCCCGCAGCGGCCGCCGGCGCGGCCAGCTTCTGGGTTGCGCTGGCGCTGGCGCTCGTCGGCGGCATGGCCTTGAACCTGATGCCCTGCGTGTTCCCGGTGCTGTCGATCAAGCTGCTGGGCCTGGCACAGCAGGCCGACCGGCCGGCGGCGCTGCGCCTGCATGCGCTGGCCTACGGCCTGGGCGTCGTGCTGAGCTTCCTGGCGCTGGCTGCCGCATTGCTGGCGCTGCGCACCGCCGGCAGCGCGGTCGGCTGGGGCTTCCAGCTGCAGGAGCCTGGCGTGGTGTTCCTGCTCGCGCTGCTGTTCTTCGCGATCGGCCTGAACCTGATCGGCGCCTTCGACACCGGCTCGCTGCTGCCGCGAGGCCTGGCGAATTGGCGGGCCCGGCGCCCGGCGGTCGATGCACTGGGCTCGGGCGTGCTCGCGGTGCTGGCGGCCAGCCCCTGCACCGCGCCGCTGATGGGCGCGACGCTGGGCTATGCGATCACCGAGCCGGCGCCGCGGGCGCTGGCACTGTTCGCGGCGCTGGGGCTGGGCATGGCCCTGCCCTACGTCGCGCTGGTGCTGGCGCCGGGCTGGCGCCACCGCCTGCCCAGGCCCGGCGCCTGGATGCTGCGGCTGAAGCAGGCGCTGGCGTTTCCGATGTTCGCGACGGTGGTCTGGCTGGTCTGGGTGCTGGGGCTGCAGACCGGCATCGACGGCGCCGCGAAGGCCTTGCTGGCGCTGCTCGGTCTGGCCGCGTCGGTCTGGCTGATCGGTGTGCTGAACGCGGCCTCGACGCGCGCCCGGATGACCCGCGCGGCGGCGCTGCTCGGCACGCTGATGCTGCTCACCTGGAGCTGGCCACAGCCGCTGACCGACGCCGGCAGCGGTCCCGCTGCGGCCCGCGAATCCGGCGCGGGCGGCACCACCGTCGCGGCACGCTGGCAGCCCTACGGCGACGCGGCCGTGGCGACACACCTGGCCGCCGGCCGGACGGTGTTCGTCGACTTCACCGCCGCCTGGTGCGTGAGCTGCCAGGTCAACAAGCGGCTGGTGCTGGACCGGCCGGCGACGCTGGCCGATTTCGACGCCGCCGGCACCGTGCTGATGCGGGCCGACTGGACGCGGCGCAATCCGGAGATCAGCGCCGCGCTGGCCCGGCTCGGCCGCAACGGCGTGCCGGTCTATGCGCTGCTGCGCCCGGGCCAGGAACCTTTGCTGCTGCCCGAAGTCCTCACCCCCATGCTGGTGCGCGACGCGCTGGCCGGACCCTGACGACCCTGCAATCCCCCAAGGAGCTCGCGATGCGAACGATCCACCGCCGCCACTTCGCGCTTGCAGCCGCCATCGCCGTGCTGCCCTGGCTGGGCGCGCCGGCCGGCGCCGTCGGCATCGGCGAGGCGGCGCCGGCGTTCGAGCTGAAGGACACCCAGGGCAAGCTGGTGAAGCTGGCCGACTTCAAGGGCCGCCACGTGGTGCTGGAATGGACCAACCCCGGCTGCCCGTTCGTGCAGAAGCACTACGGCGCGAAGAACATGCAGACACTGCAGAAGGAGGCCAGCGCCAAGGGCGTGGTCTGGCTCAGCATCAACTCGACTGCCCGCAGCGCGTCGGACTACCTGGCGCCGGCCGCGCTGGCCGACAAGCTGGTGAAGGACTGGGGCGCCGCGCCGACCGCGGTGCTGATGGACGAAGCCGGCAGCGTCGGCCGCGCCTACGCGGCGCGCACCACGCCGCACATGTACGTGATCGATCCCGCCGGCAAGCTGGTCTACGCCGGCGGCATCGACGACAAGCGCTCGGCCAACCCGGCCGACATCCCCGGCGCGAAGAACTTCGTTCGCGCCGCGCTGGCCGAATCGCTGGCCGGCAAGCCGGTCGGCACGCCGAGCGCCGCGCCCTACGGCTGCAGCATCAAGTACGACGCGAGCTGAAGTCCGCCGGCGACCCGGCCCCGCGCGTCAGAACAGGCTGCGCTGCGGGTCGTCGGCGGCTGGCGGATCGCCCCTGCGGCGGAACTGCCCCAGGTCGAGTTCGACCCGCTCGCGCTGCAGCCCGAGCCGGGCGCTGGCCTTGTGCAGGCGCTGGCGCAGCAGCTGCGCCCAGGTGCCGCTGCCGGTCATGCGCTCGCCGAAGCGGCTGGAGTTGTCGGCGCCGCCGCGCATCTCGCGGATGCGCGCCATCACCCGTGCCGCGCGGTCGGGGAAATGCTGCGCCAGCCAATGCTGGAACAGCGGGTTCACCTCCCAGGGCAGGCGGATCACGATGCTGAACGCCGAGCCGGCGCCGGCCTCGCGCGCCGCCTCGAGGATGCGCTCGAGCTCGGGCTCGTTGAGGAACGGGATCACCGGCGACACGCTGACCCCGACCGGGATTCCGGCGCTGGCCAGCCTGGCGATCGTTCGCAGCCGCCGCTCGGGCGCCGCGGCGCGTGGCTCCATCACCCGCGCCAGCGCCGGATCGAGCGTGGTGATCGAGACATAAACCGCGGCCAGCCGGTCGGCGGCCATCGGCGCGATCAGGTCGAGGTCGCGCTCGACGCCGGCGCTCTTGGTGATCAGCGAGAACGGATGGCGGAACTCGCGGCAGACCTCGATCACCTGCCGGGTGATGCCCAGGCGCCGCTCGGCGGGCTGGTAGGCGTCGGTCGCCGAGCCGATGTTCAGCAGCTTCGGCTCGTAGCTGCGGCCCGAGAAGGCCTCGCGAAGCCGCTGCGCCGCGTTGACCTTGGCGACGATGCGGGTCTCGAAATCGAGCCCCGGCGACAGGTTCAGGTAGCTGTGGGTCGGCCGCGCGTAGCAGTAGATGCAGCCATGTTCGCAGCCGCGGTAGGGGTTGATCGACAGGTCGAAGCCGATGTCGGGCGAATCGTTGCGGGCCAGGATGGTCTTGACCTGCTCTTCCAGCACCTGCGTGGCCGGCGGCAGCGCCTGTTCGAGCACCGCCTGGTCGAGCGTGCCCCAGCCGTCGTCGAACGCCAGGCGCTCGTCCTGGCTGAAGCGGTGGGCCAGCGACCAGCCGGTGCCGCGGCCCTTCAGCGGCGGCGCCGCTGCCGGTGGCGGGGGGGCCGGGTGGACCGGGATGCGTCGCATGCTGTCAATATATACAGCTGCTGTTCATCCGTCCAGTGTTCTGGCGCCGTTCGCGGCGCGCGCAAGTTCAGTACTCGCCGCTGCCCAGGCTGCCCGGCGCCAGGTTGTCGAACTTGGTCAGCGGCTTCAGGAAAGTCAGCTTGACCGTGCCGACCGGGCCGTTGCGCTGCTTGCCGATGATGATCTCGGCGATGCCCGGTTCCTTGCACTGGTCCTTGGTGTAGTACTCGTCGCGGTAGATGAACATGATGACGTCGGCATCCTGCTCGATCGCGCCCGATTCGCGCAGATCGCTCATCATCGGCCGCTTGTCGGTGCGGGTCTCGACCGAGCGGTTCAGCTGCGACAGCGCCATCACCGGGCACTGCAGTTCCTTGGCCAGTGCCTTCAGCCCGCGCGAGATCTCGCTGATCTCGGTGGCGCGGTTCTCGCCGTCGCTCTTGCCCGTGCCGCTCATCAGCTGCAGGTAGTCGACGACGATCAGCCCCAGCGTGCCGCCGAACTGGCGTGCCATGCGCCGCGACCGCGCGCGCAGTTCGGCCGGGTTCAGCGCCGGGGTCTCGTCGATGAACAGCTGCGCCTTGCCGAGCTTCTCGGCGGCCTCGGTCAGCCGGGTCCACTCGTCGTCGCGCAGCCGGCCGGTGCGCAGGCCGCTCTGGTCGATGCGGCCGAGCGAGCCGATCATCCGCAGTGCCAGTTGCGAAGCGCCCATCTCCATCGAGAACACCAGCACCGGCAGCTCTTCGTTGACCGCGACGTTCTCGGCGATGTTCAGCGCGAACGCGGTCTTGCCCATCGACGGCCGCGCCGCCAGGACGATCAGGTCGCCCTTCTGCATGCCGGCGGTCATGCGGTCCATGTCGTAGAAGCCGGTGCGCACGCCGGTGACGTCCTCGGCGCCGTTCTCGGCCAGCTCGGTGACGCGGTCGATCAGCTGCATCGTCAGCTTGTCGATGCCGATGAAGCCCTGCTGGTTGCGCGAGCCCTCCTCGCCGATCTTGAAGATGCGGCCCTCGGCCTCGTCGAGGATCTGGCTGACCTGGCGGCCCTGCGGGTTGAAGGCGTTGGTGGCGATCTCGTCGCTGGCCGAGATCAGCTTGCGCAGGATCGCGCGCTCGCGGACGATCTCGGCATAGCGCCTCAGGTTGGCCGCGCTGGGCACGCTCTGCGCCAGCGCGTTGAGATAGGCCAGGCCGCCGCAGGCCTCGGCCTTGCCGGCGCTCTGCAGGTGCTCGAACACCGTGATCACGTCGGCCGGCCGGCTGGCATTGATGATCTGGGCGATCGCGGTGAAGATCTCGCGGTGCTCGTAGCGGTAGAAATCGCTCTCGGTGACCTGGTCGCCGGCGCGGTCCCAGGCCAGGTTGTCGATCAGCAGGCCGCCCAGCACGCTCTGCTCGGCCTCGACCGAATGCGGCGGCACCCGCAGCCGGGCGACCTCGTCGTCGGGAGGCGTGGCGGGCGGGCTGGCACGGAAGACGGTGGACATCGGCGCGGGTTCGGCGGGTGGCGCGTTCGGCGCAGGCCGGCGTGCTGCCGCCTCTGGCGCCGACTGGCGGGATGCCCTGGATGATAAGCCGGCATCCCGCCGCCGCCTGTGGGCAAGCCTGTGGAGATCCGGAGGAGCGGCAGGGGACAGCCGGGCCGTGCCATCGCGAGGCTGCGACCTGCCGCGAAATTCCCGATGGCCGGATCGCCGCCGGCCGGAATGGGCAAGGGCCGGCATCGAGCCGGCCCTTGGACTGGGGTGCGCGTGGACCCGGGTCAGTCGGTCTCGGGCACCACCTTGACGGTGACTTCGACCACCACGTCGGAGTGGGCGGCGACCGACACCGGGTGCTCGCCGACGGTCTTCAGCGGGCCGGCCGGCAGGCGCACCTGCGACTTGGCGATCTCGAAGCCCAGCTTCTTCAGGCCTTCTGCGATGTCGGCGTTGGTCACCGAGCCGAACAGCCGGCCGTCGACACCGGCCTTCTGCGCGATCACGACGACCTTGTCGGCGAGTTTCTCGCCCACCGCCTGCGCGGCGGCCAGCTTCTCGGAGGCGGTCTTCTCGAGCTCGGCACGGCGGCCCTCGAATTCCTTGATGGCCGCTTCGGTGGCGCGGCGGGCTTGCTTGGTCGGGATCAGGAAGTTGCGGGCGTAGCCGTCCTTGACCTTGACCACGTCACCCAGGTTGCCCAGGTTGGCGACTTTCTCGAGCAGGATCACTTGCATGGTCGTCGCTCCTTCAGACGCGGTGCTGGTCGCTGTACGGCACCAGCGCCAGGAAGCGCGCGCGCTTGATCGCGGTGGTCAACTGGCGCTGGTAGAAGGCGCGCGTGCCGGTCAGGCGGGCCGGGGTGATCTTGCCGTTCTCGCCGATGAAGTCGCGCAGCGTGTCGACGTCCTTGTAGTCGATCTCCTCGACACCGGCGACGGTGAAGCGGCAGAAGCGCTTGCGCTTGAACAGCAGCGACTGGGTGCTGCGCTTGGGCTTGCGATCCTTGGAGAACTTACCTTTACCACGGGGCGGGGGCATGGTGAACCTCTTTCAAATGGGGGCCGGCAGCGGGGCCGCCGGCGGTGAATCCGGTGACGATGGGGCCGACTCGGCGTCGGCGCTCAATTCGGTGATGTGAAACAGCAGGCCGCGGCCGTTGCGGGTGCTGGCCAGGAAGCCGGCAAACAGCGCCGTGGCGCCGAGTGCCAGCGATCCCAGCGGCCGCGACATGGCGCCGATCGCCAGCGCCCGGATCTCCAGCGAGACCTGGCGCGGCTGGCCGTCCTCGGTGACCGTCGACGCATGCGCGAGCCGGCAGTCGATGGCCGGCAGGCCGGCTGGCGTGTAGCGCACGGCACTCCGCTCGAGCAGGCTGGCCGACAGAACCAGGCGGTTCATCGCGGCGCCGTGCCCGGGCGCGGCAGCGGTACTCAGGCGCTGGCCTCCTGCGGCGCGGGCGACTTGCGGGCCTCTTCCTTCTCGACCGCCTTCATCATCACCGACGGCGTGGTCTCGGCCTTGGCCTTGGACACCGTCAGGTGGCGCAGCACGGCGTCGTTGAACTTGAAGCCGGTCTCGAGCTCGGCCAGCGTCTCCTTGCCGACTTCGATGTTCAGGCACAGGTAATGCGCCTTGCCCAGCTTCTGGATCTGGTAGGCCAGCTGGCGGCGGCCCCAGTCCTCGACGCGGTGCACCTTGCCGCCGGCGGCGGTGACGATGCCCTTGTAGCGTTCCAGCATGCCTGGAACCTGTTCGCTCTGGTCCGGATGGATCAGCAGCACGATCTCGTAATGACGCATGGACACTCCTCGAGGATTCCGGCGATGTTTCCGGCCATCGGAAACTGCCTGGGAAGCTGCCCGGAGGCGTCACCGGCGCCGTCTTCGTGGTTCACGATTCGTGGTTCACGATTCGTGGATCTCGAAGAGCGCAGCCGGACTCCGGTGCAGCAAAGGGAAAGCCTGTGATTATAGCGCGGACGGCGGCCCGGAGCTGCTGCCGCCGCGTTCCTGCGGCTCGGGCCGCCGCAGCGCATCGATCATCCCCTGCTGCGCCGGCCCCGATTGCGGCGTGACCAGGCTCACCAGCACCAGCACCAGGGCCCCGGCGGGCACGCCGAACACCCCGGCGGCGACCGGGTCGATGCCGAACCAGCGCCCCTGCGCCACCGCCTCGCCCAGCCCCAGCCAGGCCAGCGGTCCGGCCAGATGCTGGGCCATGTACCACAGGCACACGCCGGCGCCGGTGAGCATGCCGGCGACCGCGCCGGCGCGGCTGGCGCGGCGCCAGAAGATGCCGATGACCAGCGCCGGGAAGAAGGTGGCTGCTGCCAGCGAGAACGCCGCGGTGACGAAGGGCAGGATGCTGGCGATGCGCAGCGACGCCACCCAGGCCGCCAGCACCGCGGTCAGCAGCACCATCAGCTTGCTGATCATCACCCGCTTGATCGCCGAGGCGCCCGGGCGGACCAGGCGGAACACGAAGTCGTGCGACAGCGCGTTGCTGATCGTCAGCAGCAGCCCGTCGGCGGTGGACAGCGCGGCGGCCAGGCCGCCGGCAGCCACCAGGTAGGTGACGACCAGCGGCAGCCCGCCGAGCTCGGGCGCGGCCAGCACGATCATGTCGCCGCCCAGCCGCAGTTCGGCGAACTGCAGGAAGCCGTCGCCGTTGATGTCCTGCACCGAGACCAGCGACGCATCGAGCTTGTTCCAGCGCCGGATCCAGTCGGGCAGGCTGCCGAACGAGGTGCCGACCAGCTCGGTAAAGACCTGGTACTTGACCATCACCGCCAGCGCCGGCGCGCTGACGTAGAGCAGCACGATGAACACCAGCGACCAGCCGACCGAGCGCCGGGCGTCGTCGACCGAGGGCGTGGTGTAGTAGCGCGTCAGCACATGCGGCATCGCCGCGGTCCCCAGCATCAGGCACAGCACCAGGGCCATGAAATTGAGCCGCGCCGAGCCGCCGGTGGCGTCGTCGGCGGCCGTCTCGCCGGCCGTCGGCACCAGCCCGGCCAGCGGCCGGGCCTGGGCGCGGGCCTGCTCCTGCTCGCGCTCGTAGACCGCCCTCGCCTCGGCCTCGCTGCGCGGCATGCGCTCGAGCCGGCGTTCGGCCTGCTGGATGCCGGCCAGCGGCGCGTTCTCCTCGCGCATGCGCTCGATCTCGCGGGCCAGGCGTTCGGTGTCGCGGGTCATCGCGGCCGGCACGTCCTGCAGCTTGCGCTGGGCGTCGTCGGCACGCTCGGTCAGCAGCCGCCGCACCTCGAGCTCGGCCGGGTCGACCCGGAGCTGCGCCTCGCGCTCGCTGACCACCGTCAGCTGCTGCTTGTAGTCGATCACCGGGAACCACGAGCCGGTCTGGTTCAGGCTGAGCCACATCACCGGCACCGTGTAGGCGATGATCAGCACGATGTACTGCGCGACCTGGGTCCAGGTGACGGCGCGCATGCCGCCGAGGAACGAGCACACCAGCACGCCGCCCAGGCCGATGAAGATGCCGATCTCGAACGAGAAGCCGGTCAGGTGCGAGGTGACCAGCCCGACGCCGTAGACCTGCACCACGACGTAGACGAAGGACACCAGCACGGTGGCGGCGACGCCGAGCAGCCGCGGCCACTCGCCGCCGTAGCGTGCGCCGAGGAAATCGGGGATCGTGAACTGGCCGAAGCGCCGCAGGTACGGCGCCAGCAGCATCGCCACCAGGCAGTAGCCGCCGGTCCAGCCGAGCACGTAGGCCAGGCCGTCGAAGCCCTGCAGGTACAGCACGCCGGCGGTGCCGATGAACGAGGCCGCCGACATCCAGTCGGCCGCGGTGGCCATGCCGTTGTAGAGCGCCGGCACGCGGCGGCCGGCGACGTAGTACTCATCTTCGTCGGTGGTGCGGCTGGCCAGGCCGATGCCGGCGTAGACCAGCACGGTGGCGATCAGGAAGCTCGCGCCGATCCAGCCGCGCGACCAGCCGCTGCGCTCCAGCGCCGCCAGCAGCCCGATGAACAGCACCACGCCGAGCGTGAACAGCCCGTAGCGGCGGTGCAGCCTGCGCGCGAAGCGCCGCGTGGTCTGGGCCCGACCGGGCAGCAGGCTGGACATCGGCGCCGGATTCGGCCTGGCCGCAATGCCGTCGAACCGGAGCCGTGCCGCTGGCCGCTCAGCGCGTGGCCAGCCGGGTCCAGGTCTCGACCACCGAATCCGGGTTCAGCGAGATCGAGACGATGCCCTCGTCGGCCAGCCAGTCGGCGAGGTCGGGGTGGTCGCTGGGGCCCTGGCCGCAGATGCCGACGTACTTGCCGGCGGACCGGCAGGCCGCGATCGCACGGCTGATCAGCGCCTTGACCGCCGCATCGCGCTCGTCGAAATCGGCGGCCAGCAGTTCGAGCCCCGAATCGCGGTCCAGCCCCAGCGTCAGCTGGGTCAGGTCGTTCGAGCCGATCGACATGCCGTCGAAATGGGCCAGGAACTGGTCGGCCAGGATCGCGTTGCTCGGCACCTCGCACATCATGATCACGCGCAGGCCGTTCTGGCCGCGCGCCAGGCCGCGCGCAGCCATCAGCTGCACCACCCGCTCGGCCTGCCGCACGGTGCGAACGAAGGGCACCATGATCTCGACGTTGCTCAGCCCCATGTCGTTGCGCACCCGCCTGAGCGCTTCGCACTCCATCGCGAAGGCTTCGGCGAACTCGCCGCTGATGTAGCGCGAGGCGCCGCGGAAGCCGAGCATCGGGTTCTCTTCGTCGGGTTCGTAGCGCGAGCCGCCGATCAGCTTCTTGTACTCGTTGGACTTGAAGTCCGACAGCCGCACGATCACCGGCTTCGGCCAGAAGGCCGCGGCGATCGTCGCCACGCCCTCGGCGAGCTTGTCGACGTAGAAGGCGCGCGGGCCGGCATGGCCGCGGGCCACCGATTCGACCGCCTTCTTCAGGTCGGCGTCGATGTTCGGGTAGTCGAGGATCGCCTTCGGGTGGACCCCGATGTTGGTGTTGATGATGAACTCCAGCCGCGCCAGGCCGACGCCCGAGTTGGGGATCTGCGCGAAGTCGAAAGCCAGCGACGGGTTGCCGACGTTCATCATGATCTTGACCGGGCAGTACGGCATCTCGCCGCGCTTGACCTCGGTGACCTCGGTCTCGAGCAGGCCGTCGTAGATCACGCCGGTGTCGCCCTCGCTGCAGACCACGGTGACCAGCGCGCCGTCGACCAGCTTCTCGGTCGCGTTGCCGCAGCCCACCACCGCCGGGATGCCCAGCTCGCGGGCGATGATCGCCGCATGGCAGGTGCGGCCGCCGCGGTTGGTGACGATCGCGCTGGCGCGCTTCATCACCGGCTCCCAGTTCGGGTCGGTCATGTCGGTGACCAGCACGTCGCCGGGCTGGACCCGGTCCATCTCGCTGATGTGCGAGACCAGCCGCACCGGCCCGGTGCCGATCTTCTGGCCGATCGCGCGGCCTTCGGCGAGGCGGGCGCCGTGGCCCTTGAGCTTGTAGCGGTGCTCGGTCTGCTCGCCGACCTGGCTCTTCACCGTCTCGGGCCGGGCCTGCAGGATGTAAAGCCTGCCGTCCTCGCCGTCCTTGCCCCACTCGATGTCCATCGGCCGGCCGTAGTGCTGCTCGATGATCAGCGCGTACTTCGCCAGCTCGACCACGTCGGCGTCGGCCAGCGCGTAGCGGTTGCGCAGCTCGGGCGGGTTGTCGACGGTGCGCACCAGCTTGCCGGTGGCCAGGCGCTCCTCGGTCGGCGCGAACTCCATGCGGATCAGCTTGCTGCCGAGGTTGCGCCGGATGATCGGCAGCTTGCCGGCCTTCAGCCCCGGCTTGTGGACGTAGAACTCGTCGGGGTTGACGGCGCCCTGCACCACCGTCTCGCCCAGGCCGTAGCTGGCGGTGATGAAGATCACGTCCTCGAATCCCGACTCGGTGTCGATCGTGAACATCACGCCGGCCGAACCGACGTCCGAGCGCACCATGCGCTGCACGCCGGCCGACAGCGCGACATCCGAGTGGGCGAAGCCCTTGTGCACCCGGTAGCTGATCGCGCGGTCGTTGTAGAGCGAGGCGAAGACCTCCTTCATCTTGTGCAGCACGTCGGCGATGCCGTGCACGTTCAGGAAGGTCTCCTGCTGGCCGGCGAACGAGGCATCGGGCAGGTCCTCGGCAGTGGCCGACGAGCGCACCGCGAAGCTGGCGCCGCTCTGGCCGGCGGTCAGCGCGGCGAACGCGGCGCGCACCTCGGCCTCGAAGTCGGGCGGGAACGGTGCCTCGGTGACCCAGCCGCGGATCTCGGCACCAGCTTCGGCCAGCGCCTTGACGTCGTCGGTGTCCAGCGCCGCGAGCCGCTTGTTGATCTTGTCGGTGAGGCCGCCGTGGGCGAGGAACTCGCGGAAGGCGTGCGCGGTGGTGGCAAAGCCGCCGGGCACGCGCACGCCCGAGGCGGCGAGCTGGCTGATCATTTCGCCGAGGCTGGCGTTCTTGCCGCCAACGACCTCGACGTCGCTCATTCTCAGTTGTTCGAACGGCAGGACCAGGGCGGTCGCCAGATGGGGGGATGACATGGGAAAGCTCCGGGATGGCGGGAAATCGGGGTCGGGTGCCTGGCCGTGCGGCCAGCGCCGATGGCCCGCGCGCCTGCAGCGGGATGTTCGAATTGTCGGCAGGCGGGGCGCATGAGGGCTGGCGAGGAGCTGGCGGGCGGGGGCGACCCGCGGGATGGGCACCGATTCTACGGACGATGCCCCTATCATCTCTGAACATCGATCGAAACCGGCCCCGGACGAGCCTTTCCATGCCCAATCGCAGCGTGTTCTTTGTCTCGGACGGCACCGGCATCACCGCCGAGACCTTCGGCAACTCGATCCTGGCGCAGTTCCCGGCCAAGCCGCGGCATGTGCGGCGGCCGTTCATCGACACGCCGGACAAGGCCCGGGTGGTGCTCGACGAGATCAACCAGGTGGCCGAGTCGGAGGGCTGCAAGCCGATCGTCTTCATCACGCTGGTCGACGATGCGGTGCGCGAGATCATCACCGGCGACGGCTGCCGCGGCCTGGTGCTCGACATCCTGCGCGCCTTCGTCGAGCCGCTGGAGCTGGAGTTCGGCGTCAAGAGCAATCACCGGGTCGGCCGCTTCACCGATGCCGCCGAGAGCAGCGAGTACCACGACCGGATCGAGGCGATCAACTTCTCGCTGGCCCACGACGACGGCCAGTCGGCGCGCAACCTGGCCGATGCCGACGTGATCCTGCTCGGCGTCAGCCGCAGCGGCAAGACGCCGACCAGCCTGTACCTGGCGATGCAGCACGGCATCAAGGCCGCCAACTACCCGCTGATCCCCGAGGACTTCGAGCGCCGCCGGCTGCCCGGCGCGCTGTCGCCCTACCTCGCCAAGTGCTTCGGGCTGACGATCGACCCCGAGCGGCTCTCGCAGATCCGCAACGAGCGCCGCCCCGGCAGCAAGTACGCGTCGATCGACAACTGCCGCTACGAGGTGCGCGAGGCCGAGGCGATGATGCGCCGCAGCGGCATCAGCTGGCTCAGCTCGACCCACAAGTCGATCGAGGAGATCGCCACGACGATCCTGCGCGACATCCGCCCCGACCGGCTGATCTATTGAGCGCCGGCGGCCAGGCGCTGCCGCATCGATTCGTACAGGCACACCGCGGCGGCCGCGGCGACGTTGAGCGATTGCTCGCCGCCCGGTTGCGGGATGCGCAGCACCTGGGCGCAGCGCGCCAGCAGCGCCGGTGCCACGCCCTGGCCCTCATGCCCCAGCAGCCAGGCGCAGGGCTGCGGCAGTGCCGCGCCGGGCAGCAGTGCGTCGCTGTCCAGGCTGGTGCCGACCAGCGGCAGCTGCAGCGCCGCCAGATCCTCGGGCTGCAGGCCCTCGACCAGCCGCAGCCCGAAGTGCGCGCCCATGCCGGCGCGCAGCACCTTGGGCGACCACAGCGCCGCGCTGCCCTGCAGCGCCAGCACCTGGCCGACGCCGAAGGCCGCCGCGCTGCGCAGGATGCTGCCGACGTTGCCGGCATCCTGCACCCGGTCGAGCACGACGCTGGCTGCGGTCGCGTCGATCGCCGGCGCACTCGGCAGCGGCAGCACGAAGCCCAGCCGCGCCGGCGACGGCAGCGCGCTCAGGCTTTCGAACAGCGCATCGGGCACCACCGCCACCCGCGGCGCCCACTGCGCCAGCGCGCGCAGCGCGGGCCGGGCCCAGGCGCTCTCGGCCACCACCGCCTGCGCCGGGCGCTGGCCGTGCTGGCGCAGCGCCGCACACAGGTGTTCGCCTTCGAGCCACAGTTCGCCGGCCTGGCGGTAGCCCGCCGGGTCACGCGTGAGCTTGCGCAGGCGAACCAGCAGCGGGTTGTCGCGTGAACGGATGGCCTGCGGCTGGATGGCCTGCGGCTCGCTCACGGCGGCGGCTCCAGCACCGAGCGCACCGGCGCGTAGCTGCGGCGGTGGGCCTCGCAGGCGCCGTGCGCGCGCAGTGCCGCCAGGTGCGCGGCCGTCGGGTAGCCCTTGTGGCTGGCGAAGCCGTAGTCGGGGTGCGCCGCGTCCAGCGCCAGGCACAGCCGGTCACGGTGCACCTTGGCCAGGATCGACGCGGCCGAGATCGCCGGCACCTTGGCATCGCCCTTGACGATCGCCTCGGCCGGCATCGCCAGCACCGGCAGCCGGTTGCCGTCGACCAGCACCCGCCGCGGCGGCAGCCGCAGCCCGGCCACCGCGCGCTGCATCGCCAGCAGCGTGGCCTGCAGGATGTTCAGTCGGTCGATCTCCTCGACGCTGGCTTCGGCGATGCAGCAGGCCAGCGCCTTGGCGCGGATCTCGTCGAACAGGCGTTCGCGCCGCGCGGGGCCGATCGCCTTGCTGTCGCCCAGGCCCTTGATCGGCTTCAGCTCGTCGAGGATCACCGCGGCGGCCACCACCGGCCCGGCCAGCGGCCCGCGGCCGGCCTCGTCGACGCCGGCCACCAGCGCGGGCACGTTCCAGCGCTGCACCTTGCGCTCAGGTCGCTTCGACGAGGTCGACCGCGAGGACTTTGGCGATGGCATCGGAGGCTCTCTGCGCCGTGTCCTGGCGCAGCAGGTGGTGCAGTTCGGTGAAGCGGCGCTCGACCGCGGCGACCCGCGCGGCATCGTCGAGCCAGGCCAGGCCCTCGCGGGCCAGCGCCTCGGGCGTGGCGGCGTCCTGGATCAGCTCGGGCACGACGAACTCGCCGCACAGGATGTTGGGCAGGCCGACCCAGGGCTGGTAGCGCATGCGCTTCATGCGCTGCCAGTTCAGCCAGGCCAGGTGGTAGGTGATCACCATCGGCCGCTTGAACAGCGCCGCCTCCAGCGCCGCGGTGCCGCTGGCGACCAGCGACAGGTCGCAGGCCGCCAGCGCCTCGTGGCTGCGGCCGTCGAGCAGCGAAAGGCTCAGGTCCTTGGCGTGTCGGGCAAGCAGCGGCTCGACCTGCCTGCGCAGCCCGGGCACCACCGGCATCACGAAGCGCAGACCCGGCCGCCGGCGCTGCATCGCCTGCGCCGCGGCCAGCAGTCGTGGCGCGATCTGCGCGATCTCGCTGCGCCGGCTGCCGGGCAGCAGCGCGACGACGGTGTCGCCGTCGGCCAGGCCCAGCGCTGCGCGCGCTGCCGCGCGCGGCGGCTCGAGCGGAATCGCATCGGCCAGCGGGTGGCCGACGAAGGTCGCCGCGATGCCATGGCGCTCGAGCAGCGCCGGCTCGAACGGGAACAGGCACAGCACATGGTCGGCGGCGCGGGCGAGCTTGTGCACCCGCTCGCCGCGCCAGGCCCAGATCGACGGGCAGACGAAGTGGATGGTCTTGATCCCGCCCTCGCGCAGCCGGGTCTCGAGGCCGAAGTTGAAGTCCGGTGCGTCGATGCCGATGAAGGCCGCCGGTCGCTCGCGCAGCAGCCGCTCGGCGAGCTGGCGGCGGATGCGCAGCAGTTCGGGCAGCCGCGACAGCGCGTCGACGTAGCCGAAGACCGACAGCCGCTCGTGCGGCCACCAGGCGTCGAAGCCCTGGGCGACCAGCTTCGGCCCGCCGATGCCGCCGGCCAGCAGCGCCGGCCAGCGCCGCTTCAGGCCCTGCAGCAGCAGGCCGCCGAGCAGGTCACCCGAGGCTTCGCCGGCGACCATGCCCAGCCGCAGCGCAGCGCTGTGCATCGCCAGCGCCTAGCGCACGATGCCGCGATCGGCCAGGGCCAGGAAATCGAGCATCAGCGCGATGTCGGCCTCGCTGCCTTCGAGCTGGCCGCGCAGCGCCTCGATCGCCGCGATGCCGGCGGCCAGCGTCAGGCCCTGGCGGTACAGGAGCTTGTGCATCTGCCGGACCTGCGCGATGCGCTCGGGCGAGAAGCCGCGGCGGCGCAGGCCCTCGGCATTGATGCCGGTGGCCGCGGCCGGGTTGCCGGCGGCGGTGACATAGGGCGGCAGGTCCTGCGACAGCCGGGTCTGGAAGCCGGTCATCGCATGCGCCCCGATGCGCACGAACTGGTGCACCCCCGACAGCCCGCCGAGGAAGGCCCAGTCGCCCAGGTGCACATGGCCGCCGAGCTGGGTGGCGTTGGCGATGATCGTATGGCTGCCGACATGGCAGTCGTGCGCGATGTGCACGTAGGCCATGATCCAGTTGTCGTCGCCCAGCGAGGTCAGTCCGCCGTCCTGCACCGTGCCGGTGTTGATCGTGACGAACTCGCGGATCGTGTTGCCGTCGCCGATCGTCAGCCGGGTCGGCTCGCCGGCGTACTTCTTGTCCTGCGGCGGGGCGCCGATCGACGCGAACTGGAACAGCCGGTTGTCGCGGCCGATCGTCGTGTGGCCATCGACGACGCAGTGCGCGCCGATGCTCGTGCCTTCGCCGACGCGCACATGCGCTCCGATCACCGCGTAGGGGCCGACGGTGACGCTGCCGGCCAGCTCGGCCCGCGCGTCGACGACCGCGGTGGCATGGACCTGGGTCATCGCCGCAGCCTCAGTCCACCTTGCGCATCGTGCACATCAGCTCGGCCTCGACCGCGGTCTCGCCGGCCACGCTGGCACGCGCCTTGTACTTGTAGATCCCGCCGCGCACCCGGTCGATCGCCGATTCGAGCACCAGCTGGTCGCCGGGCTCGACCACCCGCTTGAAGCGCGCGCCGTCGATGCCGACGAAGTAGACGACCGACTTCTCGTCGATCTCGGTGCCCATCGACGCGAACGACAGCAGCGCCGAGGCCTGGGCCAGCGCCTCGAGCATGATCACCCCCGGCATCACCGGCCGGCTGGGGAAGTGGCCCATGAAGTAGGGCTCGTTGATCGTGACGTTCTTCAGCGCCTTGATGCGCTGGTTCGCCTCGAGCTCGACCACCCGGTCGACCAGCAGGATCGGGTAGCGGTGCGGCAGCAGCCTGAGGATGCGGTGGATGTCGAGCACCGGAGCCTCCTTGCGAGGGGTCGTGTCTGTGGTCATGGCAGCTTCTTCTCCAGTGCGCGCAGGCGGTCGCGCAGCGAATGCAGCTGGCGCAGCGTGGCGGCATTCTTCTCCCAGGTGGCATTGTCGTCGACCGGGAAGAAGCCGCTGTACTGCCCCGGCTTCAGGATCGAGCGCGTCACCACCGTGGCGGCCGAGATGTGGACATGGTCGGCCAGTTCGAGGTGGCCGAGGATCATCGCCGCGCCGCCGGCGGTGCAGTGGCGACCGATCCTGGCCGAGCCGGCGATGCCGACGCAGCCGGCCATCGCGCTGTGCGCGCCGATGCGCACGTTGTGGCCGACCTGGATCAGGTTGTCGAGCTTGACGCCGTCCTCGATCACCGTGTCGCCGAGCGCGCCGCGGTCGATGCAGGTGTTGGCACCGATCTCGACGTCGTCGCCGATGCGCACCGCGCCGAGCTGCTCGATCTTCACCCAGGTGCCCTGGCTCGGCGCGAAGCCGAAGCCGTCGGCACCGATCACCGCGCCCGGGTGCAGGATGCCGCGCGCGCCGATCACGCAGGCCTCGCCGAGCGTGACGCGGGCGGCCAGCCGCGTGGCCTCGCCGACCGTCGCGCCGGCGCCGACATGGCCGTGCGGGCCGATCACCGCGCCCGCGGCGACGGTCGCGCCGGCGCCGATGAAGCTGAAGGGGCCGACCGAGGCCGAGGCAGCGATGCGGGCGCCGGGCTCGACCACGGCGCTGGGGTGCACCCCCGCCACCGGCACAGCACGCGCGCGCGCCGCCCACCACTGGGTCAGCCGGGCGAAGTACAGGTACGGGTCGGGCGTGACGATCGACGCGCCGCGCGCGACGGCCTGGTCGCGCAGCGCCGGGGCGACGATCACGCAGGCAGCCGCCGAGCCGGCCAGCTGGGCAACCAGCCGCGGGTTCGACAGGAAGCTCAGGCTGGCGTCGTCGGCCGACTCGATCGGCGCCAGCCGGGTGATCGGCCTTTCGGCGGCATCGGCGGGGCCGCCGCAGAGTTCGCCGCCGAGGGCGGCGACGACATCCCCCAGCCGCACCGGGCCCGGCACGGCAGCAGCCACCTTACTTGCCGGCCGGGGCGGCGTTGAGCGCCTTGATCACCTTCTCGGTGATGTCCACGCGCGGTCCGGCGAAGACCACGTCCTGCAGGATCAGGTCGTACTTCTCGCCTTCGAAGATGCCCTTGATGACCTTGTTGGCTCGCTCGACGATGCCGGCGGTCTCCTCGTTGCGGCGCTGGTTCAGGTCTTCCTGGAACTCGCGGCGCTTGCGCTGCAGGTCGCGGTCCTGCTCGACCAGTTCGCGCTGGCGGCGCGTGCGCTCGCTCTCGGGCAGCGTCGGCGCGTCCTTCTCGAGCCGGTCGGCCGCAGCCTTCAGCCGCGCCGCCTGTTCGTTGAGGTCTTTGTCACGCTTGCTGAAGTCGGCTTCCATGCGGGCCAGCGCTGCCTTGGCCGGCGCCGCCTCGCGCAGCACGCGCTCGCTGTTGACGTAGCCGATCTTCAGTTCCTGGGCCTGCGCCCCGGCGCCGGCCAGCGCCAGCGCCGACAACAGCAGCAGCGACTTCGACGTCTTCGTGATCATCAGAACGCAGTCCCGACCTGGAATTGGAATTTTTGGATTCTATCCGTGGGCTCGCTGCGCAACGGCGTGCCGTAGCTCATCTTCAACGGGCCCACCGGCGAGATCCAGGACAGCCCCGCGCCGGCCGAGGCACGGATGCTCTGCGCGGTGATCTTCTCGCCGTCGCGCCAGACGTTGCCGGCGTCGGTGAACAGGAAGATGCGCAGCGACTTGTCGTTGCCGGTACCGGGCACCGGCAGGTAGAGCTCGGCGTTGAGGTTCATCTTCTTGGCGCCGCCGACATAGGCGCCGGTCGGGTCGATCACGCCCAGCGAGTTCTGCTCGAACACCCGCACCGAGCCGAGACCGCCGCCGTAGAAGTTCTTGAACACCGGGTACGGCCGTTCGCCATGTCCGGTGCCCCAGCCGACCTCGCCGTTCAGGCCGAGGCTGAACTTCTGCCAGAACGGGAAGAACTGCTGGTACTGCAGGTTGCTGCGGACGTACTTGACGTCGCCGGCCACGCTCCACTCGACG
This sequence comes from Burkholderiaceae bacterium, assembly GCA_016790515.1. Classification (GTDB taxonomy): domain Bacteria; phylum Pseudomonadota; class Gammaproteobacteria; order Burkholderiales; family Burkholderiaceae_C; genus Pseudaquabacterium. The sequence goes on from JAEUOY010000100.1 coordinate 21,778, forward strand.
TTGACGCGGGTGTAGCGGCCGGCGGTCGGCGTCAGCGCACTGTCGCGGGCGTCGCGGGCCCAGCCCAGCGTCAGCGGCACCGCGGTCGAGGTCGGGCCGTACAGGTAGCGGTACAGGAAGTAGGAGTTCGGGATGCCGGCCGTGGCGCCGATGTTGGTCTGCTCGATGCCGGCCCCGAAGAACACCGTGTCGTACTCGGTGAACGGCACGCCGAAGCGGATCGCGCCGCCGGGGTTCTCGATCTGGTACTGGTCGCCCAGGCTGTTGTACGGCCGCGAGCGGCGGTAGTAGAGATCGAAGCCGCGCGAGATGCCGTCGACGGTGAAGTACGGATCGATGGTCGAGAAGACCAGGCTGCGCGCGTTCTTGCTGGTGTTGATCTCGAGGCCCAGGTAGTTGCCCGAGCCGAAGACGTTGTCCTGCTTGATCGAGGCGTTGAAGGCCAGCTTGTCGGCGCTGGAGAAGCTGATGCCCAGCTGCAGGTTGCCGGTGGGCTTCTCGGTGACGGCCACCGACAGGTCGACCTGGTCGGCGGTGCCGGCGACCTCGGTGGTGTCGATGCTGACTTCCTTGAAGTAGCCCAGCCGGTCGACCCGCTCGCGCGAGAGCTTGATGCGGTCGCCGTCGTACCACGACGATTCGAGCTGGCGGAACTCGCGGCGCACCACCTCGTCGCGGGTGCGGGTGTTGCCGGAGACGTCGATGCGGCGCACGTAGACGCGGCGCTGCGGCTCGGCGGCGAGCACCACCACGACGGTGCCGCTGGGGCGGTCGATCTCGGTGCGCGCGTCGATCCGGGCAAAGGCATAGCCGAAGGTCGAGAAGCGGTCGGTGAAGGCCTTGGTGGTCGCGGTGACCGACGACGCGCGATACGGCTCACCGGCGCGGACCTGCACCAGGGTCTTGAACTCCTCGTCCTTGCCGAGGTAGTCCCCGGACAGGCGCACCGCGGTCACCGTGTACGGCTGGCCTTCGCTGACGGTGATCGTCAGGCTGATGTCCTGCTTGTCGGGCGAGATGGTGACCTGGGCGTTCTGGATGTTGAACTCGAGGTAGCCGTTGTTCAGGTAGTGCGCGCGGATCGTGTCGAGGTCGGCGTTGAGCTTGGCGCGCGAATAGCGGTCGCTCTTGGTGTACCAGGTCAGCCAGCCGCTGGTGGTCAGGTCCATCAGGCCGGTGAGGGTGCCCTCGCTGAAGGCCTTGGCGCCGACGATGCGGATGTCGCGTATCTTGGCCGCATCGCCCTCGACCATCGAGAAGCTGACGTTGACGCGGTTGCGCTCGGTCGGCGTGATGGTGGTCACGACCTCGGCGCCGTACAGGCTGCGCGACAGGTACTGGCGCTTGATCTCCTGCTCGGCACGATCGACCAGGGCCTTGTCGAACGGCAGGCCTTCGCCGATGCCGGCGTCGCGCAGCGACTTGGTCAGCGTGTCCTTGTCGAACTCCTTCAGGCCGACGAAGGTGACGGTCTCGATCACCGGCCGTTCCTCGACGATCAGCACCGCGACGCGGCCCTCGATCTCGAGCCGCACGTCCTTGAACAGGCCGGTGGCGAACAGCGCGCGCAGCGCGGCGGCGGCCTTCTCGTCGGTGTAGGTGTCGCCGACGCGGAAGGGCAGCGCGGCGAACACGGTGCCCGGGTCGGTGCGCTGCAGGCCTTCGACGCGGATGTCCTGCAGCACGAAGGGCTCGGCGGCCCGGGCAGCGGGCAAGGCGGCCAGGCAGGCGATGACGACCGCGGCCGGTCGGAACAGGCAGACAGGGGAAAAGGGAGGCATCGGGACAGTCAGTGCAGGCCCAGCAGACGGGCAACGTCGTTGAAGAGGGCCACCGACATCATCATCAGCAGCACCGCGATGCCACCCCGTTGCAGGCGTGCGAGCCAGGCGTCGGACACCGGACGCCCGGTCAAGCCCTCGAAAAGATAATACATGAGGTGTCCGCCATCGAGCATCGGCAGCGGCAGCAGGTTCAGCACCCCCAGGCTGACGCTGACCAGCGCCAGGAAGCCCAGGTAGTAGGCCAGCCCCTGCTGGGCCGACTGGCCGGCGACATCGGCGATCGTCAACGGCCCGCTCAGGTTGCGCAGCGAGGCCTCGCCGATCAGCATGCGCCCGAGCATTCGCACGGTCAGCACCGAGACCTCCCAGGTCCGCACAGCGCCCTGGCGCAGGCCGTCGAGCGGGCCGAGCTGCACCTTGACCATCGCCGCCGGCGCGCCGATGAAGGCGTCGACGCGGCCGATGGCGCGTGCACCGCCGATCTCGCCACCCGCCGCGCTGTCCTGCACCACCCGCGGCGTCACGGTCAGCGTCAGTTCCTGGCCGTCGCGCAGCAGCCGCCAGGCCATCGCCTGGCCCTGGCCCTGTCCTTGGCCATGACGCACCGCGGCGCGGATGCGTTCGCGCAGCGTCTGCGCGTCTTCGACCGGCACGCCGTCGACCGCCAGCACGCGGTCGCCCTGGCGCAGGCCGGCGGCCGCGGCCGGGCCGCCGGGCTTGACCTCGCCCATCACCGGCTCGCTGTACGCGGCACCGAGGCCGATGCGCTTCATCAGCGCGGCGTCCGGCTCCTGCGCGCCCAGCTCGTCGAGCCCCAGCCGAACCTGGCGGCTGCCGCGGCCGGCCGCGTCGCTGACCAGCAACTGCAGCGGCTCGCCGCGCAGCATGCGCTGGGTCAGCTGCCAGCGCAGGTCGTTGAGCGAGCGCAGTTCGACCCATTCGCCGCTGTCGTCCTGCCAGGCCCGCACCCAGTCGCCCGAGCGCATGCCGGCGCGTTCGGCCAGGCTGCCGGACGCCGGCGCGCCGAGCACGGCCTTGGGCTCGTCGACGCCGATCCAGTGCGAGCCGGCATACAGCAGCGCCGCGAGCAGCAGGTTGGCGAGCGGGCCGGCGGCGACGATCGCCGCGCGCTGGCGCAGCGGCTTGCGGTTGAAGGCCTGGCCGAGCTGGCCGGGCGCCACCGGACCTTCGCGCTCGTCGAGCATGCGCACGTAGCCGCCCAGCGGCAGCGCCGACAGCACGAACTCGGTGTGCTCGGGCGACTTCTGCCGGCGCCAGACGACGCGGCCGAAGCCGACCGAGAAGCGCAGCACCTTGACGCCGCAGGCCACCGCGACGCGGTAGTGGCCGTACTCGTGCACGACGATCAGCACCGCCAGCGTCAGCAGGAAGGCCAGCACGGTGGTGATCATCGGGTGAACTCCTTGACGAGGCTTTCGGCATGCGCGCGGGCGCGGCGGTCCAGCGCCAGCAGGTCGTCGAGCGAGGCGGCGTCGGCCGGCGTCGGCAGCACCGCGGCGATCGTGCCGGCGTTGATGCGGTGGATGTCGGTGAAGCGCACCAGCCGGCCCAGGAAGGCGGCCACCGCCACCTCGTTGGCGGCGTTGAGCACCGTCGTGCTGCCCTCGGCGCCGCGCAGCGCGGCGTAGGCCAGGTCAAGCCCGGGGAAGCGCCGCGGGTCGGCGTGCTCGAAGGTCAGCGGCCGGGTGCCGAGGAAGTCCAGCGCCTCGGCGCCGGAGGCTTCGCGCTGCGGCCAGGCCAGGCCGACGCTTATCGGCACCTTCATGTCGGGCGTGCCCAGCTGGGCCAGCACGCTGTTGTCGCGGCACACGACCATCGAGTGGATGATGCTCTGCGGGTGCAGCACGACGCGGATCTGCTCGGGCCGCAGGTCGAACAGCCAGCGTGCCTCGATCACCTCGAGCGCCTTGTTCATCATCGTCGCCGAATCGACCGAGATCTTGCGGCCCATGACCCAGTTCGGATGGGCGCAGGCCTCGTCGGGCGTGACGCTGTCGAGCGTCGCGGGGTCGCGGCTGCGGAACGGCCCGCCCGAGGCGGTGAGCACGATGTGATCGATGCGCTGGGCCCAGGCGCTGCGGTCCTCGGGCAGGCACTGGAAGATCGCCGAATGCTCGCTGTCGATCGGCAGCAGCAGCGCGCCGCCCTGCTGCACCGCGGCCATGAACAGCCGGCCTCCGACCACCAGCGCCTCCTTGTTCGCCAGCAACAGGCGCTTGCCGGCACGCGCCGCGGCGATGCAGGGCCGCAGGCCGGCGGCGCCGACGATGGCCGCCATCACGCTGTCGACCTCGGGATCGGCGGCCACCCGGCACAGCGCCTGGTCGCCATGCAGGACCTCGGTGTCGACCCCGGCGCCGCGCAGGTCGGCGCGCAGCGTGCCGGCCTGCTCGGCGGTGCCGACCACCGCAAAGCGCGGCCGCCAGGTCCGGCACAGGCGGGCCAGCGCATCGATGCGGTGGAACGCGGTCAGCGCCCAGGCCTGGTAGCGCTGCGGGTGCAGCGCCATCACGTCGAGCGTGCTGCTGCCCACCGAACCGGTGGCACCCAGGATGCAGACGCGTTGAACCATGCGGTGTTGCCCTTGCACAGGAATCGCACTAGAGGCTGATCAGCGCCATCGCCGCCGGCAGCACCGGCAGCAGGGCGTCGACGCGGTCGAGCACGCCGCCGTGGCCGGGCAGCAGGCCGCTGGCGTCCTTGGCGCCGGCCGCGCGCTTGACCAGCGACTCGAACAGGTCACCGAGCACGCTGAGTGCGGACAGCATCAGCACCGTCGCCGCCAGCCCGAGCCAGCCCAGGCGCTGCTGCAGCAGCCTGAACAGGCTCGGTGAATCGAGGCTGAACTGCGACTCGCCCCAGATCCAGGCCAGGCTCAGCAGCAGCACGCCGGCCATGCCGCCGTAGACCCCCTCCCAACTCTTGCCGGGGCTGATGGTGACCGCCAGCTTGCGCTTGCCGAAGGCGCGGCCGCAGAAGTAGGCCGCGATGTCGGCCGCCCACACCACGCACAAGGCCGACAGCAGGAAGTTGATGCCGATGGTGCGCGCCTGGGCCAGGGCCAGCCAGGCCAGCCACAGCAGCAAGGGCCCCAGTGCCCAGCGCAGCAACAGCGGCAGGCCGGGCCAACCCGCCGGGCCGCGCCTGAGCACGACCGCGCCGCCGACCACCCAGGCGGCGGTGCCGGCCCACCACAGCCCGCCGGCATGGCCCATCGGCGGCATGTCGGCCAGGCTGGCGGCGCACATGGCCGCGACCAGCGCACCGGTGGCCAGCGCCGGCAGCGGCGCGACGATGCCGTTCAGGCGCGCCCACTCCCAGCCGGCGGCGCTGATCAGCACCAGCGTGAACAGTGCGAACGGCAGCCAACTGGTCGCGTACAGCGACGACAGCAGCAGCGCCAGCAGCACCAGGGCGGTGATCACTCGCTGGCGCAACATGGGACGTCAGCCGCTGGACGCTTCGAAGGGCAGGGTCGACACGGCCCCGAAGCGCCGCTCGCGGCCGGCGTAGACCGCCAGCGCGGCCTCGAGGGCGGCGACGTCGAAATCGGGCCACAGGCAATCGGTGAAGACCAGTTCCGAATAGGCCACCTGCCAGAGCAGGAAGTTGCTGATGCGCACCTCGCCGCCGGTGCGGATGAACAGGTCGGGATCGGGGGCATGGCGCATCGCCATGTAGCCCGACAGCGAGGCCTCGGTGATCTGTTCGGGCTTCAGGCCGTCGGCCACCGCCTGCCGGCAGGCCTGCACGACGTCCCAGCGGCCGCCGGAGTTGAAGGCCACCGACTGGGTGATGCGGGTGTTGTGGGCGGTGGCCTGCTCGGCCTCGGCCCAGGCGGCGCGCAGGCGGTCCGGCACCGAGTTGCGGTCGCCGACGATGACGATCTTGACGCCGTCGCGCGCCAGCTTGGCCAGGTACTTGGTCACCGCCACCAGCACCAGGCCCATCAGGCCGGAGACCTCGTCCTCGGGCCGCTTCCAGTTCTCGGACGAGAAGGCGAACACCGTCAGGTACTCGATGCCGTGGTCGGCGCAGGCGTTGATCACCTTGACCAGCGTGTCCACACCGGCCTTGTGGCCGAAGAACCGGGGCAGGTAGCGCTTCTTGGCCCAGCGGCCGTTGCCGTCCATCACGATGGCCACGTGGCGCGGCACGGACAGGTCTCTTTTCATCGGCGGGCAGAGTGCGTGGCAGCGAAGGCGGGAGGGGTCGCGGCGGGCCTCAGACCGCCATGACCTCGGCTTCCTTGGCGTGCACCAGCTTGTCGATCTCGGCCACGGTGCGATCGGTGAGCTTCTGCACCTCGTCCTGCGCGCGGCGCTCCTCGTCCTCTGACACGGCCTTGTCCTTCAGCAGCTTCTTCAGATGCTCGATCGCGTCGCGCCGCAGGTTGCGCACCGCCACCTTGGCCTCCTCGCCGGTGTGTCGCACGACCTTGGTCAGGTCGCGGCGGCGCTCTTCGGACAGCGGCGGCATCGGCACGCGGATCAGGTCGCCCTGCGAGGCCGGGTTCAGCCCCAGGTCGCTCTCGCGGATGGCCTTCTCGATCTTCGCGCCCAGCCCCTTCTCCCAGGGCTGCACGCTGATCGTGCGGGCGTCCAGCAGCGACACGTTGGCCACCTGGCTGATCGGCACCATCGAGCCGTAGTAGTCGACATGCACCTGGTCGAGGATGCCCGGGTGAGCGCGGCCGGTGCGGATCTTCTGCAGTTCGCCCTTCAGCGCCTCGACGGACTTGGCCATCTTGGACTCGGCGGTCTTCTTGATGTCGGCGATGCTCATCTTGCTTCTCTGGAAGTGAAAGGCTCTCAGACGTGGACCAGGGTGCCCTCGTCCTCGCCCATCACGACGCGCCTGAGCGCGCCGGGCTTGAAGATCGAGAACACCTTGATCGGCAGCTTCTGGTCGCGGCACAGCGCGAACGCGGTGGCGTCGAGCACCTGCAGGTGCTTGGCGATGGCCTCGTCGAAGCTGACGCTGCCGTAGCGGGTGGCCGACGGGTCCTTGTTCGGATCGGCGGTGTAGACGCCGTCGACCTTGGTCGCCTTCAGCACGATCTCGGCGCCGATCTCGGCACCGCGCAGCGCCGCGGCGGTGTCGGTGGTGAAGAACGGGTTGCCGGTGCCGGCGGCGAAGATCACGATCTTGCCTTCCTCGAGGTACTGCAGCGCCTTGGGCCGCACGTAGGGCTCGACCACCTGCTCGATGCTGATCGCCGACATCACGCGCGCGGTCATGCCCTCGAGCCGCATCGGGTCGGCCAGCGCCAGCGCGTTCCTCACGGTGGCCAGCATGCCCATGTAGTCGGCGGTGGCGCGGTCCATGCCGACCGAGCCGCCGGCCACGCCGCGGAAGATGTTGCCGCCGCCGATCACCACCGCCACCTCGACCCCCAGCGCCGTCACCTCCTGCACCTCGCGCACCATGCGAACGATGGTCGCCCGGTTGATGCCGTAGGCGTCGTCGCCCATCAAGGCCTCGCCCGACAGCTTGAGAAGAATGCGCTTGTAGACGGGCATGCAGGCGGCTCCGAAGGGAATGCGAGAGTTTAAGGGGGCACGACGGGCCGCCCGGGGTCTCCCGCCAAGCGGCGCCAGCCCGGCAGCGCGGCGGCCGCCGGCGACCTCAGCCGCCCTTGGCGGCGGCCACCTGCGCGGCCACCTCGGCGGCGAAGTCGTCGACCTTCTTCTCGATGCCCTCGCCGACGACGTACATCGTGAAGCCGGCGACCTGGGTGCCGGCCGCCTTCAGCATCTGCTCGACCGTCTGCTTGTCGTTCTTGACGAAGGCCTGGTTGAACAGCGAGACCTCCTTCAGGTACTTCTGCACCGAACCCTCGACCCGCTTGGCAACGATCTCGGCGGACTGCACCGGCTTGCCCGCGGCGACCGCCGCTGCGGCATCCTCGGCGGCCTTCTCGGCGGCGATCCGGCGCTCCTTGTCGACCAGTTCGGCCGGCACCTGCGCCGACGACACCGCCACCGGCTTCATCGCCGCGACGTGCATCGCCACGTCCTTGGCCGCCACCGCATCGCCGCTGTACTCGACGACCACGCCGATGCGGGTGCCGTGCAGGTAGGTCGCCAGACTCTGCTCGCCGGCGAAGCGCTTGAAGCGGCGGATCGCGACGTTCTCGCCGATCTTGCCGATCAGGCCCTTGCGCACGTCCTCGACGGTGGGGCCGAAGCCTTCCTGCGACAGCGGCAGCGCCGCCAGCGCGGCGACGTCGGCCGGCGCGTCCTGGGCCACCAGGGCGGCCAGGTTCTTCGCGAAGGCGAGGAAGGAGTCGTTCTTGGAAACGAAGTCGGTCTCGCAGTTGACCTCGACCATCGCGCCGGTGCTGCCGGCCGCGGCGATCGCGATCACGCCCTCGGCGGTGACGCGCGACGCGGCCTTGCCGGCCTTGTTGCCCAGCTTGACGCGCAGGATCTCCTCGGCGCGGGCCATGTCGCCTTCGGCCTCGGTCAGCGCCTTCTTGCACTCCATCATCGGCGCGTCGGTCTTGGCGCGCAGTTCGCCGACCATGCTCGCAGTGATTGCTGCCATCTCGATTTCTCCAATTGCTGCGGGGCGAGCACCCTTGCCGCCCCAGGAAACGGGTTGAGCCGTGAAAAAGGGGCTGATCAGCCCCTCGTTCAGGACCGCGCGGTCGCGCCTCAGGCTTCTTCGCTGACCTCGACGAACTCGTCGCCGCCGGCCGCCGCGGCCACCACCTCGCTGACGGCGTTGGCCTTGCCTTCGAGCACCGCGTCGGCCACCGCCCTGGCGTACAGCGCCACCGCCTTGGCCGAATCGTCGTTGCCGGGGATCACGTAGTCGATGCCCACCGGCGAGTGGTTGGTGTCGACGACGCCGATCACCGGGATGCCCAGCTTCTTGGCCTCGGCCACCGCAATCTTGTGGTAGCCGACGTCGATCACGAACAGCGCGTCGGGCAGCGCGTTCATGTCCTGGATGCCGCCGATGTCCTTCTCGAGCTTGGCCAGCTCGCGGTCGAACATCAGCGCCTCCTTCTTGCTCAGCGACTCGAGACCGGCTTCCTTGGTCGCCTGGGCGTCCTTCAGCTTCTTCAGCGAACCCTTGACGGTCTTGAAGTTGGTCAGCATGCCGCCGAGCCAGCGCTGGTCGACGAAGGGCTGGCCGGCGCGGCGCGCCTCGGTCGCGATGACCTCGCGCGCCTGGCGCTTGGTACCCACCATCAGGATCGTGCCGCGCTTGCCCGAGAGCTGGCGCACGAACTTCATCGCCTCCTCGAACTTGGGCAGCGTCTTCTCGAGGTTGATGATGTGGATCTTGTTGCGATGGCCGTAGATGAACGGCGCCATCTTGGGGTTCCAGAAGCGCGTCTGGTGTCCGAAATGGACGCCGGCTTCCAGCATTTCACGCATGGTGACAGACATGGGGACTCCGAAGGTTGGGTCTAGAATCCGGCGCTGATCGAGCGGGCCCGACGCGACGATTTCGCCCGGATCGGCCGGTGAATTCGCTGCATCGTCAGCCCGCGTCGACACCTTTCGGCAGCCGGTTCGCGATTGATTCATCTGGTTCGTCTGCTGCACGCAGGCCCTCGTTGCCCGAATGGCTCTCGAGTGGCGCTGAGTCAGCATCCAGATAAACCATGAGATTGTAGCATCCGGCCTCATGAGATCCGAGTACGCCCCCGCCCCCCGCTCGCCCGACCTGCACGACGCCGCCGCGTCGGTGCGCGCCGGCCAGGCCAGTGCCGCCGAGCTGCTGCTGCGCGCCCAGTCGGTGGCCGACGGCGGGGCCTGTGCCCAGGCCTACGTGCGCCGCTTCGATGCGCAGGCCCGCGCGGCGGCCGCGGCGGTCGACCAGGCGCGCGCCGCCGGCGCCCCGCTGCCGCCGCTGGCCGGCCTGGCGGTGTCGATCAAGGACCTGTTCGACGTCGCCGGCCATCCGACCACCGCCGGCTCGCGGGCGATGGCCGACGCACCCCTGGCGGTGGCCGATTCGCCGGTGGTGGCGCGCCTGCGCGCTGCCGGGGCAGCGCTGACCGGCCACACCAACCTCAGCGAGTTCGCCTACTCCGGCGTCGGCATCAACCCCCACTTCGGCACCCCGGTCAACCCGGCCACGGCGGCGCTGAACCCGACGCCGCGCATCCCCGGTGGCAGCACCTCGGGCGGCGCGGTGACGGTGGCCAGCGGCGCGGCCTGGGCCGCGCTGGGCTCCGACACCGGCGGCTCGATCCGCATCCCCGCGGCGCTGCAGGGGCTGGTGGGCTTCAAGAACACCCAGCGCCTGACGCCGCTGGCCGGCAGCGTGCCGCTGTCGACGACGCTGGATACGGCCTGCGCAATCACCCGCAGCGTGCGCGATGCGGTGTTGCTGCACGGCCTGCTGGCCGCACGGGCGGCGCGGCCGCTGGCACGGCCCTTGTATTCGCTGCGCCTGGCGCTGCCGCAGACGCTGATGCTCGACGGGCTGGACGCCGACGTCGCCCGCGCCTTCGGTCAGGCCCTCGAGCGGCTGCGCGAGGCCGGCGCGGTGATCGACGAGCTGCCGCTGACCCAGTTGGGCGAACTGGCCGGCCTGCAGGCCCAGGGCGGCTTCACCGCCGCCGAGAGCTGGGCCTGGCACCGCGGCCGGCTGGCCCAGCGCGAGGCCTACTACGACCCCCGCGTGGCGCAGCGCATCCGCCGCGGCGAGACCATGTCGGCGGCCGACTACATCGACCTGCTGAACGCCCGGTCGCGCTGGATCGCCGGCCTGGAAGCGGCGATCGAGGGCTACGACGCACTGCTCTCGCCGACCGTGCCGATGGTCGCGCCGGCGATCGCCCCGCTGCTGAGCAACGACCAGCGCTTCTTCGCGATCAACGCGATGCTGCTGCGCAACCCCTCGGTGGTGAACATGCTCGACGGCTGCGCGCTGTCGCTGCCCTGCCAGGCCCCCGGCCAGATGCCGGTCGGGCTGATGGTCTGGGGCCCGGCGATGGCCGACGATGCGGTGCTCGGCGTCTCGCTGGCGATCGAAGCCGCGCTGGCCGCCGGCACTGTGCGCGAGCCGGGCCGCTGACGATGCATGTCGCGGTGATCGGCGCCGGCATCGTCGGCGTCACGACGGCGTTCGAACTGGCGCGCGACGGCCACCGGGTCACCGTCTTCGAACGCCGCGGCAGCGTCGCCGAGGAGACCAGCTTCGCCAACGCCGGGGTCGTCGCACCCGGCTATGTCACGCCCTGGGCGGCGCCGGGCATGCCGGCCAAGGTGCTGCGCCACCTGCTCGGCCGCCACGCGCCGGTGCGGCTGGCCTGGCCGATGGCGGGCGGCCAGTGGGGCTGGATGTGGCGCTGGTGGCGGGCCTGCAAGGCGCCGGTGTTCGCCGCCAACCGTTCTCACATGTACCGGCTGGCGCACTACAGCCAGCAACGGCTGCGCAGCCTGACGCAGGAACTGCATCTCGAGCGCGAGACCGCCCAGGGCTACCTGGTGCTGCTGCGCAGCACGCGCGAGCTGGCGCAGGCCCGCGCCGGCCTGAGGCTGCTGGCCGAACTGGGGGTCGACTTCCACCTGGTCGACGGCGCGCGCGCGCGCGAGATCGAGCCCGGCCTGAACCCCGGCACCGCGCTGCACGCCGCGATCCACCTGCCGCAGGACGAGGTCGGCAACTGCCGCCAGTTCGCCCACCTGCTGCGCATCGAGGCCCAGCGGCTGGGTGCAACGTTCCGCTTCCAGCGCAGTGTGGCCGCGCTGGCCGCCGCAGCGCGCCCGCAGGTCGGCCACCGGGCGACCGGCAGCAGCGAGCCCCTGCAGCACGAGGTCTTCGACGCCGTGGTGGTCTGCGCCGCGCTCGGCGCCCGCGACCTGCTCAGGCCGCTCGGACTGCGCCTGCCACTGCTCGGCGTGCATGGCTACTCGATCACCGCGCCGCTGCGCCAGCTGGAAGGCTTCCCGCAGCTGGGACCGGCCGCCGGCGTGATGGACGAGCGCTACAAGGTGGCGATCAGCCGCCTGGGCCTGCGGGTGCGGGTGGCCGGCGGCGCCGAACTGGGCGGCCGGCCCGACCGCCTCGGCGCGGCGGCGATCGCCACGCTGCACAAGGTGCTCGACGACTGGTACCCGGGCTGCGCCGAACCGTCCCGGTTCCAGCGCTGGAAGGGCACCCGGCCGATGCTGCCCGACGGCCCGCCGGTGATCGACGGCAGCGGCGCGCCCGGCGTCTGGCTGAACCTGGGACATGGCTCCAGCGGCTGGGCGCTGGCCTGCGGATCGGCGCGGGTGCTGGCCGACCTGGTCGGCGGCCGCAAGCCCGACATCGACATCCGCGGGCTGGACCTCGCTCGGCTGCGCGGCTGACGCAGCGGGCCGTGCCGGGGCCGCTGGCGCACAATCCTGGCGCCGCCCGGCCGCGACGATCTTCACCAGCCCCCGACGACAATGCACACCGCGCCCATGGACCCACCGCCCACCGGGCCGCGGCCGGTGCTGCCGTCGCAGCGGTCCTGGCCGATGTTCGACGCCGCAGCCAGCCGCCGCCTCGAGCAGGCCGCGCTGGCGGCCTGCGAACCGCATGCACTGATGGCCCGCGCCGGACTGGGCGTGGCACGGCTGGCGCTGGCGGTGGCGCCCCAGGCGCGGCGCTTCTGGGTTGCCGCCGGTCCCGGCAACAACGGCGGCGACGGCCTGGTCGCGGCGATGCACCTGCACCGCCTGGGGCTGGCGGTGCAGGTCAGCCTGCTCGGTGATGCGGCGCTCCTTCCCGCCGATGCGGCGCGGGCGCTCGCACAGGCGCGTGAATCCGGGGTCGCGATCACCGCGGGGCTGGACGGTGCCGGCAGCGACGCCGCCGACCTCGCGATCGACGCGCTGCTCGGACTGGGCAGCCGCCGGGCGCCCGACGGCGCGATCGCCGAGGCCGTGCGGCGGCTGAACGCCGGCGCAGCGCCGGTGCTGGCGGCCGACCTGCCCACCGGCCTGTGCGGCGACAGCGGCGCGCGGCTGGGCGATGTCGCGGTGCGGGCCGCCCACACGCTGTCGCTGCTGACGCTGAAGCCCGGGCTGTTCACGGCCCAGGGCCGCGACCATGCGGGCAGGATCTGGTTCGATGCACTGGGGGTCGACCCGGCGGCTGAACCCGTCACCACGGTGCTCTCGGGTTCCGAAGCGCTGCGAACGCTGCTGCCCGGCCGGGCCCATGCCCAGCACAAGGGCAGCTTCGGCGACCTGCTGGTGCTCGGCGGCGCCGCCGGCCTGGGCGGGGCGGCGCTGCTGGCGGCGCGCGCCGCGCTGACCGCCGGCGCCGGCCGGGTCTACCTGGCCCGCCTCGACGGCGACGCCGCGCCGGACCCGCAGCGGCCCGAGCTGATGCCGCGCAGCCTGCAGGCCGCACTCGACCCGGCGCTGCTGGACCAGGCCACGGGGGTGTGCGGCTGCGGCGGCGGCGAGGCGGTTCGGCCGCCGCTGCCGGTGGTGCTGCAGCGGGCCGCGCGCCTGGTGCTCGATGCCGACGGCCTCAACGCCGTGGCCGCGGACGAAGCGCTGGCCGCCGCGCTGGCGGCACGCGCGGCGATCGGCCTGCCCACGGTGCTGACGCCACACCCGCTGGAAGCGGCCCGCCTGCTGGCGCTGGACACCGCGGCGGTGCAGGCGCGCCGCTGCGACGCCGCGCGCCGGCTGGCCGACCGCTTCGGCTGCACCGTGGTGCTGAAGGGTTCGGGCAGCGTGATCGCGGCGCCCGGCGAGCCGGTCCGGATCAACCCGACCGGCAATGCCAGGCTGGGCAGCGCCGGCACCGGCGACGTGCTCGCCGGCTGGCTCGGCGGCCTGTGGTCGCAGGCTGCAGCCACCGCGGGCACCGAAGCCGCCGCAGCCACGGTCTGGCTGCACGGCCACGCCGCCGAGTCGGGCGACCCGCGGCTGCCGCTGCGCGCCGCCGACCTGATCGAGGCGATGGCGCGCAGCCTGCCCGCGGCCGGCTGACGACCCGGCGGCCTACCGGCGGGTCCGGGTCTTGGCGGTCTTCGCGCTGCGGGTCTTCTTGCCGGCGGCGCTGCCGCGCGAGGCCACGGCCTTCGCGCGACCTGCCTTCGCCGCGCGATCGCGGCTCTCGAGCTCGGCCAGCTCGTTGCTGGCGCCGGTCGCCGACGGGCTCTTGCGCGCGCGGGTGACCAAGGCATCGGTCTCGCCCTCGCGCACCAGCCGGAAGTCGATCTTGCGGCCATCCAGGTCGACCCGGCTGACCTGCACCCGCACCCGCGAGCCGACGCCGTAGCGCACGCCGCTGCGCTCGCCGCGCAGTTCCTGGCGCGCCTCGTCGAAGCGGAAATACTCGCCGCCCAGCTCGGTGATGTGCACCAGGCCTTCGACGAACAGCTCGTCGAGCAGCACGAACAGGCCGAAGCTGGTGACCGCGCTGACCGTGCCGGCGTACTCCTCGCCCAGGTGGTCGCGCATGAAGCGGCACTTGAGCCAGGCCTCGACATCGCGCGAGGCCTCGTCGGCTCGGCGTTCGTTGGCGCTGCAGTGCGCGCCGGCGGCCTCCCACAGCGCGGCGTCCTGCGCGCTGGCCGGCGGCTTGGCCGGCTTGGCGCCCTTGCGCAGCGACTTCGCCGCCGGCGCCGTGGCAGCGGTCGATTCGATCGCGCCGCCGCCCAGGTGGTAGCGCTTGCCCTGCAGCAGCGCCTTGATCACCCGGTGCACCAGCAGGTCGGGGTAGCGCCGGATCGGGCTGGTGAAGTGGGCATAGGCCTCGTAGGCCAGGCCGAAATGGCCGCTGTTGCTGTGGGTGTAGATCGCCTGCTGCATCGAGCGCAGCAGCATGGTCGAGATCTGCGCCGCGTCGGGCCGGTCCTTGGTGGCCAGCGAGATGGCCTGCAGCTCGGCCGGCGTCGGCTCCTCGCCGAGGCTGAAGTGCAGGCCCAGCGCGCGCAGGTAGTTCTGCAGCGTGACCCGCTTCTCGGGCGTCGGCCCCTCGTGGACGCGGAACAGCGCGGGATGCTTGTGGGTCTCGATGAACTCGGCGGCGCAGACATTGGCCGCCAGCATCGCCTCCTCGATCAGCCGGTGGGCCTCGGTGCGGGTGCGCGGCACGATCTTCTCGATGCGGCCGTTGTCGTCGCAGACGATCTGCGTCTCGGTGCTCTCGAAGTCGATCGCGCCGCGGTGGCTGCGGCGCTTGAGCAGCGCGCGGTAGACCTCGTGCAGGTGGATCAGGTGCGGCACCAGGTCGTGCCGCCTGTGGGCCTCGGTGCCGCGGGTGTTGGACAGGATCGTCGCGACCTCGGTGTAGGTCAGCCGCGCGTGCGATCGGATCAGCGCCGGGTAGAACTGGTAGGCGGTGATCTCGCCGTGCGGGTCGACCAGCATGTCGCAGACCATCGCCAGCCGCTCCTCGTCGGGGTTCAGCGAGCACAGGCCGTTGCTGAGCTTCTCCGGCAGCATCGGGATCACCCGGCGCGGGAAGTAGACCGAGGTGGCGCGCTCGTAGGCGTCGTCGTCGAGCGCCTCGCCGGGCTTGACGTAGTGGCTGACGTCGGCGATCGCGACGATCAGCCGCCAGCCCTCGAACGCCGACTTGCCGCGGCCCTGCTTGACCGGCTCGCAGTACACCGCGTCGTCGAAGTCGCGAGCGTCCTCGCCGTCGATCGTGACCAGCGGCACGTCGCTGAGGTCGATGCGGTGGCGCTTGTCGACCGGCCGCAGCCGGTCGGGCAGCGCGGCGGCCTGCGCCAGGGTCTCGGGCGAGAAGCGGTGCGGCACCTCGTACTTGCGCACCGCGATCTCGATCTCCATGCCGGGGTCGTCGATCTCGCCGAGCACCTCGGTGACGCGGCCGACCGGCTGCGAGTACATCGACGGCGGCTCGGTCAGCTCGATCGCCACCACCTGGCCGACCGCGGCGTTGGCGATCGCGTTCTTCGGGATCAGGATGTCCTGTCCATAACGCCGATCCTCGGGGGCCACGACCCAGACGCTGTTCTCGTGCAGCAGGCGGCCGATGATCGGTGTCTTGCGGCGCTCGACGATGTCGAGCACCCGTCCCTCGGGCCGGCCCTTGCGGTCGTAGCGGACGACGCGCACGCGGATGCGGTCGCGGTGCAGCACCGAGCGCATCTCCTGCGGGCTCAGGTAGATATCGGGCTCGCCGTCGTCGCGGCGCAGGAAGCCGTGGCCGTCGCGGTGACCGATCACGGTGCCTTCGACCTCGCTCATCAAGGCGGCGCCGAGCGCTGGGGGGTTTGTCGGTTGGTTCTTTATGATGCTATACTCCTAGCTTCTGTACCTGCCCAGATGGCGGAATTGGTAGACGCACTAGTTTCAGGTACTAGCGCTTAGCGGCGTGGAGGTTCGAGTCCTCTTCTGGGCACCAAAATCTCAGAGGCCAGCACCGAGGTGCTGGCCTTTTGTTTTGGCCGCGCGCT
>JAEUOY010000110.1 GCA_016790515.1 Burkholderiaceae bacterium
GGGCAAACATCTCATGAACTTGGCAGAAATATCAGACAGCAAAACCCCGGAAAGCGAGCATTGGCGCGGGTTTCCGGCCCGTTCGGTGGTGGGGCTGTTAATCCGTAGGTCCCTGGTTCGAGCCCAGGTCGGGGAGCCAAAGAAAACCGAAGAAGATCAAAGGCTTGCACGAGAGTGCAAGCCTTTTTTCTTGGCCAGACCGCGCCAAAACGGGTCTTTGCCACAAATCTGCCACAGCTGAAGGCTAGTGACACCGCTCCAACCGGAGTCAAGTCACCTTGGCAAGCATCACCAAGCGCGGTCGCTACTGGCGCGCACAGATCGTCAGGCGATGCTGCCGAAGCAAATCCGCAGCGGCTGCGGGTTTGCTGGCACCGATCAGGCAAGGATGACTTCGGCCAGCGCTGAAGGGGCCTACCGTGCGCCGAGATGCCAGAAAGTTGCCAGAGATCGGCCTTCCAAGCCCAGGAAGCCAAAAGGCTTAGCCCCTTGTGAGAGCTAAGCCTTTGATTCATATGGTCGGGACGGCGGGATTCGAACTCGCGACCCCTTGCACCCCATGCAAGTGCGCTACCAGGCTGCGCTACGCCCCGAATGAAGCTGCGCATTGTAGCCCGAAACGCGGGCCGGTCAGACCGCCAGCAGCTCGCGGATCGACAGCAGTTCGGCGCGCAGTTGCGAGGGGGCCAGTTCCAGCACCTCGGGCACCGGCAGCATCTCGTCGGCCGCGTCGCCGTGGCCGGCATCGTCGTCGAGCAGCGCTTCGTCGTGGCCGCCCTCACTGCCGTCGCCGCCTTCGGCATGGGATGCCTGCGGCCGCGTCTCGCCCAGCTGGTTGCGCGCGCCACTGATCGTGAAGCCTTGGTCGTACAGCAGGTCGCGGATGCGGCGGATCAGCAGCACCTCATGGTGCTGGTAGTAGCGCCGGTTGCCGCGCCGCTTCATCGGCTTGAGCTGGGTGAACTCCTGCTCCCAGTAGCGCAGCACATAGGGCTTCACGCCGCACAGCTCGCTGACCTCACCGATCGTGAAGTAGCGCTTGGCCGGTATGGCGGGCAGCGGATGCTCCATGAAACCCAATGAAAATCAACGAGGTGACGACGAAGTTTCAGACTCTACTCGAAGTCCTCGCCGAGCGGGGCCTCGCCTTGCACGATCGCCTTGAGCTTGTGGCTGGCGTGAAAGGTGACGACGTTGCGCGCCTTGATCGGGATCGCCTCGCCGGTGCGCGGGTTGCGCCCGGGCCGCGGCGCCTTGCGCCGGATGTTGAAGTTGCCGAAGCCGGACAGCTTGACATCGTCGCCATTGACCAGCGTCTCGTGGATCAGCTCGAAGAAGGCCTCGACCATGTCCTTCGATTCGCGCTTGTTCAGCCCGAGCCGCTCGAACAGCAGTTCGGCCAGCTCGGCCTTGGTCAGCGTGGGCGTTTCGAGCGACGGCAGGATGACGCGGTCGGGCGGCTGTTGTTCGTCGGTGCTCATCGTGGTTCTCGCTTGCAGTCTCGGGTCTAGCCGCGCAGCCTTGCGCCCAGCGCCTGCGCGGCGCGCGCCACCGCAGCCGCGACCGCGGCGTCGATGCGCTCGTCGGTCAGGTTGGCGGTGTCGTCGAGCAGTTCCAGGCGCACCGCCATGCTGCGCTCGCCAGGTGCCAGGTCGGCCGTGCCAGCCGCCGGCTTGTAGACGTCGAACAGCGTGGCCGACCGCACCAGGCCGCTGGGATCGGCGCGCAGCGCGGCGATCAGGCCGTCGTGGCGGGCCGTTTCGGGCACGACCAGCGCCAGGTCGCGGATCGCCGCCTGGTGGCGGGCGATGGTCTGGAACGCCGGCACCGGCCGCACCAGCACCGCGGCCAGGTCCAGCTCGAAGACCATCGGGGCCAGCGGCAGTTCGTAGCCCTGGCGCCAGCGCGGGTGCAGCTCGCCGATGAAGCCGATCGCCTGGCCGTCGACCAGCACCTTCGCGCTGCGCCCCGGGTGCAGCGCCGGGTGCGCGTCGGGCCGGAATTCCACCGCGCGCGGCGCCAGCAGCGTCTCGACGTCGCCCTTCAGGTCGAAGAAGTCGGCCGCGCGCTCCTCGAGGCCCCATTGCGTCGCGTCGACCGGGCCGTAGGCCAGCCCCGCCACGCGCATCGGCTGCGCGACGCCGGCCACGTCCAGCGCGCCGGCAGCCACGCCGGCGTCGCGCCAGGCCACCCGGCCCAGTTCGAACACCCGCACGCGCGGGGCCTTGCGCGCCAGGTTGTGGCGCAGCACCTGCACCAGGCTGCCGATCAGGCTCGACCGCATCACCGACAGCGGCGCGGCGATCGGGTTCAGCACCCGGATCGGGTCGGCGTTGCCGTGAAGTTCATGCTCCCAGCGCGCCTCGACGAAGCTGAAGTTGATCGTCTCCTGGTAGCCCAGCGCGGCCAGCGCGCGGCGCACCGCGAACGTGCTGCGCTGTGACTCGGGGCGGATGTACGGCGTCACCGGGGCCAGCGGCGCGGCCGCCGGCAGCTGCTCGTAGCCGATCACCCGGGCCACTTCCTCGATCAGGTCTTCCTCGAGCGCCAGGTCGAAGCGCCAGCTCGGCGGCGTGACCGTCAGCCGGCCGCCCGCCTCGGTGAACTCCAGCCCCAGCCGCTGGAAGACCTGGGCGCACTGTGCCGCGCTGATCGGCATGCCGATGACCTTGGCCGCCCGCTCGGCGCGCAGCGTGACCGGCGCCGGATTCGGCAGGTTCACCTGCTGGTCGTCGACCGGTCCGGGCTCGCCGCCGCAGATGTCGATGATCAGCCGGGTGATGTGCTCGATGTGCTCGACCGTCAGCGCCGGGTCGACGCCACGCTCGAAGCGGTGGCCGGCGTCGGTGCTGAAGTTGAAGCGACGCGCACGGCCTGCCACCGCGGCAGGCCACCAGAACGCGGCCTCGACGTAGACGTTGCGGGTATCGTCGGACACCGCGGTGGCGTCGCCGCCCATGATGCCGGCCAGCGATTCGACCGCCTGCGCATCGGCAATCACGCCGACCCCGCCGTCGAGTTCGACGGTGTTGCCGTTCAGGAGCTTCAGCGACTCGCCCGGCTTCGCCCAGCGCACCACCAGGTGCTCGTGGATCTTGTCGAGGTCGAAGATGTGCGAGGGCCGGCCGAACTCGAACATCACGTAGTTCGAGATGTCGACCAGCGCGCTGACCGGGCGCTGGCCGCAGCGCGCCAGCCGGTCGACCATCCAGGCCGGCGTCTGCGCCTTCGTGTTCACGTTGCGCACGATGCGGCCCGAGAAGCGGCCGCAGAGGTCGGGCGCGTCGATCCGCACCGGCAGCCGGTCGGCGTGCATCACCGGCACCAGCGGATGGACCGGCGGCTTCAGCGGCGCACCGGTCAGCGCCGAGACCTCGCGGGCGATGCCGTAGACGCTCAGCGCATGCGCCAGGTTGGGCGTCAGCTTCAATGTGAACAGCGTGTCGTCGAGCGCCAGCGCCTGGCGGATGTCCTGGCCCAGCGGCGCGTCGGCCGACAGTTCGAGCAGGCCGCCATGGTCGTCGCTGAGCTTCAGCTCGCGTGCCGAGCACAGCATGCCCTGGCTCTCGACGCCGCGCAGCTGGCCGAGCTTGATCGCGAACGGCGCGCCACCTTCGTCGGCCGGCGGCAGTTCGGCGCCGACCAGCGCCAGCGGCACCTTGATGCCGACGCGGGCGTTCGGCGCGCCGCAGACGATCTGCAGCGGGCCGTCCTTCGAATGGGGGCCGGCGTCGACGCGGCAGACGCGCAGCCGGTCGGCGTTCGGGTGCGGTTCGGCCTCGACGATCTCGGCGACGACGACGCGCGAGAACGGTGGCGCCACCGGCCGGGTGGCTTCGACCTCGAGGCCGGCCATCGTCAGCAGGTCGGCCAGTTCGGCGGTGGACAGCGGCGGGTTGCAGAACTCGCGCAGCCAGGATTCGGGGAATTGCATGATCTCGGACGATGGTTCTTGGACGGGCGCTTGGGCGGGGGTCAGCGAACGATCCGTGGACGGTCTGCGGCGAAGCCGCGGGACGAAACGGCCTACCTGAACTGCTGCAGGAACCGCAGGTCGCCGTCGAAGAACAGCCGCAGGTCGTTGACGCCGTAGCGCAGCATCGTCAGCCGGTCGGGCCCCATGCCGAAGGCGAAGCCGATGTGGCGCTCGGGGTCGAGGCCGAAGTTGCGCACCACCTGCGGATGCACCTGCCCCGAACCGGCCACTTCCAGCCACTGGCCTTTCAGCGGACCCGACGCGAAGGCGATGTCGATCTCGGCCGACGGCTCGGTGAACGGGAAGTACGACGGCCGGAAGCGCAGCTGCAGATCCTCGCTCTCGAAGAACTTGCGGCAGAACTCGGTGAACACCACCTTCAGGTCCTTGAAGCTGACGTTCTCGCCGATCCACAGGCCTTCGCACTGGTGGAACATCGGTGAATGCGTCGCGTCGCTGTCGACCCGGTAGGTGCGGCCCGGCGCGATCACGCGGATCTCGGGCATCGAACCGCCGCGCGCCAGTTCGGCGGCGTGCCTCTCGGCGTGCGCGCGCGCATGCCGCACCTGCATCGGGCTGGTGTGCGGGCGCAGGTTCAGCCAGCGGCCGGCCTCGTCCTTCATGTCGACGTAGAAGGTGTCCTGCATCGAACGTGCCGGGTGGTTCTCCGGGTTGTTCAGCGCGGTGAAGCTCATCCAGTCGGTCTCGATCTCGGGGCCGTCGGCGACCTCGAAGCCCATCGAGCCGAAGATCGCCTCGATGCGCTCCATCGTGCGCGACACCGGGTGCAGCCCGCCCAGGCCGCGGGCGCGGCCGGGCAGCGTGACGTCCAGCGCCTCGGCCTTCAGCTGGACCTCGAGCTCGGCCTCGGCCAGCGCCTGGCGGCGCGCGGCGAGTGCCGCCTCGATGCGCTGCTTGGTCTGGTTGATCTCGGCGCCGCGGGTCTTCTTCTGGTCGGCCGACAGCGCGCCCAGGCCCTTGAGCAGTTCGGTCACGCGGCCGGCCTTGCCGAGGAAGCGGGCCTTGGCGTTCTCCAGCGCGGCGGGGGTCGGCGCGGCGGCGAAATCGGCGCTGGCCGCCGCCACCAGTTGATCGAGATCGTTCATGTCGGTTCGGAAACAAAAAAGGCCGTCCACGGGTGACGACCTTCGAAGCTCGGCAGCAAGGGCCGGCGCCAGGGCCGGCCTTGCGGAGATCAAGCGAGCTGGGCCTTCACCTTGGCAACGATGCTGCCGAAGGCAGCCGGGTCGTTGACGGCCAGTTCGGCCAGCATCTTGCGATCGATGTCGATCGAAGCCTTCTTCATGCCGGCCATGAACTTGCTGTAGGTGATGCCCAAGCCGCGCGCGGCGGCGTTGATGCGGGCGATCCACAGCGCGCGGAACACGCGCTTGCGGGTCCGGCGGTCACGGTAGGCATACTGGCCGGCCTTCATCACCGCCTGCTTGGCGATGCGGAAGACGTTCTTGCGGCGGCCGCGATAGCCCTTGGCCAAGGCCAGGACCTTCTTGTGACGGGCGCGGGCGGTGACACCACGTTTGACGCGAGGCATGTCTTGCTCCTTGGGTCGTGGGTGGGGTTACAGACCGGCGAACGGCAGCATCTGTGCCATGTGACCCATGTTGGTCTCATGCACCGCCACCGTGCCCCGCAGCTGGCGCTTGCGGGTCGTCGACTTCTTCGTGAGGATGTGGCGCTTGAACGCCTGGCCGCGCTTGACGGTGCCGCCGGGGCGGACGCGGAAGCGCTTCTTCGCGCCGCTCTTGGTCTTCATCTTGGGCATGACTGCTCCTTCTAAGTTGCCTCTGCAGGCGGCCCCGCGGATGCGGGAGCGCTTCGACAGCCTGCAGCGGCTGTTCCCCGGGATGCGCCGGTGACCAGACCGGCGCGGGGAATTCGGTTCGTGACCCTACTGCTTCCTCTTCGGCGCCAGCACCATGATCATCTGGCGGCCTTCGAGCTTGGGAAACTGCTCGACGATCGCCACGTCGGCCAGTTCATCGCGGATGCGCTCGAGCATCTTCATGCCCAGGTCCTGGTGGGTGATCTCGCGGCCGCGGAAGCGCAGCGTGATCTTGCCCTTGTCGCCGTCCTCGGCGATGAACCGCCTGAGGTTGCGCATCTTGATGTTGTAGTCGCCGTCGTCGGTGCCGGGGCGGAACTTGACTTCCTTGACCTCGATGACCTTCTGCTTGGACTTGGCCTCGGCCGCCTTCTTCTGTTCCTGGTACTTGAACTTGCCGTAGTCCATCAGCCGGCACACCGGCGGATCGGCGGTGGGCGCGATCTCGACCAGATCGACGTCGGCTTCGCCGGACAGGCGCAAGGCCTCGGTGATGCTGACGATGCCCAGGGGCTCGTTGTCGACCCCGTTCAAGCGAACAGTGGGCGCCATGATCTCGCGGTTGAGACGGTGCTTCCGCTCGACGTTCGGCGTCCGGCGGTCCATGAAAGTAGCGATGGTGCAAACCCCTTCATACCCTCCGGCCCGGCGCCCCAAGGCAAGCAATGGGCACCCACCGGCGAGCAACGGAAACAAACATGCGCGCCAAGAGGCTGACGCTCAGACCTTGCGGGCGACGTCGTCGGCGAGCTTGGCAATGAAGTCGCTCAACGGCAACACCCCCAGGTCGAGATTGCCCCGGGCGCGCACTGCAACGGCCCCGCTTGCCTTCTCCTTGTCGCCAGCGACCAGGATGTACGGAACCTTCTGCAAAGAATGCTCGCGTATTTTATACGTGATTTTTTCATTGCGCAAATCGGCCTGAACTCTAACTCCTTGTTTTTGCAGCGTTTTCACCACTTCCCGGGCGTAATCGTGCTGCCCGTCGGTGATCGTGGCCACGACCACCTGCACTGGCGCCAGCCAGGCGGGCAGCGCGCCGGCATGTTGTTCGATCAGGATGCCGATGAAACGCTCGAAGCTGCCGACGATGGCGCGGTGCAGCATCACCGGGTGGCGGCGGCTCGAATCCTCGGCCACGTACTCGGCGCCGAGCAGAGAGGCCATCGAGAAATCGACCTGCATCGTGCCGCATTGCCATTGGCGGCCGATCGCGTCCTTCAGCGTGTACTCGATCTTCGGGCCGTAGAACGCGCCGTCGCCCGGTGAGAGCACGTGATCGCATCCCGAGCGCTTCAGGCTCTCGATCAGCGCGGCCTCGGCCTTGTCCCAGATCTCGTCGCTGCCGATGCGCTTGTCGGGCCGCGTCGCCACCTTGTAGAGGATGTCGGTGAAGCCGAAGTCCTGGTACACCTTCTGCAGCAGCGCGGTGTAGGCCACGCACTCGTCGAGGATCATGTCCTCGGTGCAGAAGATGTGGCCGTCGTCCTGGGTGAAGCCGCGCACCCGCATGATGCCGTGCAGGCCGCCGGTGGGTTCGTTGCGGTGGCACTGGCCGAACTCGCCATAGCGCAGCGGCAGGTCGCGGTAGCTCTTGATGCCCTGCTTGAAGATCAGGATGTGGCCGGGGCAGTTCATCGGCTTCAGCGCGTAGTCGCGCTTCTCCGATTCGGTCGTGAACATGTTCTCGCGGTACTTGTCCCAGTGCCCCGTCTTCTCCCACAGGCCCTGGTCGAGCAGCTGCGGGCCCTTGACCTCCTGGTAGCCGTTGTCGCGGTAGACCGCGCGCATGTACTGCTCGACGCCCTGCCAGATCGCCCAGCCCTTGGGGTGCCAGAACACCAGGCCGGGCGCGTGCTCGTCGACGTGGAACAGGTCGAGCTCGCGGCCGAGCCGCCGGTGGTCGCGCTTCTCGGCTTCCTCGAGCATGCGCAGGTAGCTGGCGAGATCGTCCTTGCTCGCCCAGGCGGTGCCGTAGATGCGCTGCAGCTGCTCGTTGGCCTGGTCGCCGCGCCAGTAGGCGCCGGCCACCTTCATCAGCTTGAAGTGGCGCAGGCGGCCGGTGGACGGCACGTGCGGGCCGCGGCACAGGTCTTCGAAACCGCCCTCGCGGTACAGCGAGACCTCCTGGTCGGCCGGGATGCTGGCGATGATCTCGGCCTTGTAGTGTTCGCCCAGGCCCTTGAAATACTCAACCGCCTCGTCGCGCGGCAGCACCCGGCGCACGACCGGTTCGTCCTTCTTCGCCAGCTCGGCCATGCGCTTCTCGATCGCCGCCAGGTCCTCGGGCGTGAGCTGGACCTCTTCCACCTCGACGAGCACAGCCCCGGCACGGTCTTCTGGCACCCCAAGGGCTGGACGGTGTGGCAGGGCGTGGAGCAGTACATGCGGCAGGTGTACCGCGACAACGGCTACCAGGAGGTCAAGGGCCCGCAGATCCTGGACCAGGGCCTGTGGGAGAAGACGGGGCACTGGGACAAGTACCGCGACAACATGTTCACGACGGAGTCGGAGAAGCGCCACTACGCGCTCAAGCCGATGAACTGCCCCGGCCACATCCTGATCTTCAAGCAGGGCATCAAGAGCTACCGCGACCTGCCGCTGCGCTACGG
>JAEUOY010000156.1 GCA_016790515.1 Burkholderiaceae bacterium
TCAGCAGCGGCGCGGCCAGATCGAGGTCGATGCGCCAGGCCGCCAGCAGCCCGGCGTCCAGCACCGCGAGCCCCGCCGCGGCGGCGGCCGCGAGCGACAGCGCACGGCCGGGGGCCGCCGCGCGACCGCGCCAGGCCGCGATCGCCGGCCCTGCCGCCAGCAGCAGCAGCAGCGCCTGCACCGCGCCCGGGGCCGGGCGCAGCATCGTGCCATCGTGCAGCGCGGCGTAGGCCAGCGCCTGCAGCTCGGTGCCGTCGCGCTGCCCGTTGACCGTCATCACCCGCCCGGCCGCCAGTGCGGTGCTGCCGGCGAAGACCACGCTGCCGCGGACCGCCTGCGCCAGAGCGGGATCCTGCGGGCCGCCCAGCGCGCTGCGCCACAGGCGCTCGAACGGGACCACCGGCGGCCGGCCGGCCGGCCCGGGGACCAGCAGGCCCACCCGTCCCGCGCGGTCGAGCGGCCAGTCGCCGGCAGTGGCGGCCGCGCCGGCAGCGGCCGCATCGGCGGCAGTCCCGGCCTGGGCCTGCCAGGCCGCCAGCGCCAGGCTCGGCCAGCGCCGGCCCGCGGCCTCATGCCACAGCGGCAGGCTGCGCAGCACGCCGTCGCTGTCGATCGGCGTGGTGGCGATGCCCATCCGTGGCGGCTGCCCGGGCGCCGGCCAAAGCGATGCGGCCGGCTGCACGATCGCCGGCCACGCCACCGCCGGCACGGTCGGCCCGCCGGGCCACTGCGCTGCCGCCGGTGCCTCGCCCGGCGGGTACAGGCCGGCGGCGGCCAGCACCACCGGCGCGCCGGGCCGCGCCAGCACGCGCGCCAGGGCCGCGTCGCCGTCGCCCGGCTCGATCATCAGCAGGTTCAACACGACCGCACTGGCACCCAGTTCGCGCAGGTGCTCGATCGCCAACGCGTGCACGTCGCGCTTGAACGGCCAGGGGCCGAGCCGCGCGCCGAGCGCGGCCACCGAGGCATCGTCGACGTCGACCACCAGCACGCCGGCCGGCGGCTGCGTCGGCGCCAGCAGGCGCTGCAGCGCATCGCCGATCGGGCGCGACAGCCGGCCCTGCCAGGGCCCGATCGACGCCAGCGCGCCGACGGCCAGCGCCCCCAAGGGCACCCAGGCACCGCGCCGCCATCGATCCAGCGCCAATCGAGACACCTCAGAGCACCAGCAGCAGCAGCACCGGCAGCCACCACCACCAGCCGAAGGTCTGCGGCACATCGAATTGCTGCGCGCCGCCGAACGCGCCGGCCAGCCCGTCGGCGTCGATGGTGCGCATCCGCACATGGTAGCTGCCAGGCTCGGGGCTGGGCAGCAGCCAGGACGCCTGGTCGGTGCGCACGTCGGCCACCAGGTCCGTGAAGCCGCTGTCGCGCGCCACCTGGACGCGGTAGGTCGTGCCCTCGCGGGGCGACTTGGCCCAGGCCAGCCGCACGCCATCGGCTGCGGCCTGCGGCGGCACCGGCGGCGGTGGCGGCGGCAGCGCCAGCCGGGTGACCGTCTGCACATCGCCCCAGGGCCCGCTGTCGCCGGCGCCGCGCACGCTGGCCAGGCGCCAGTGATGGCGGCCGGGCGGCAGGTCCAGGCGCAGCTCGGTGTCGACCAGGTCGCTGCGCTCCAGGCGCAGGGGCTCGAAGCCGGGCGTGTCGGCCACCTGCAGCCGGTAGCGCGACGCCGCCGGGTTGCGCGTCCAGCGCAGCACGATCGTCTCGTCGGCGGTGCTGGCGCCGCTGCGCGGCTCGGTCACGAAGGGCGGCTCGGGACGTGCCTTCAGCGTGAACCGGGCGGTCGCGTCGCGGCCTTCGACGCCATCGGCGTCGGCGGCGCGCAGCCGCAGCTCGTAGCGGCCGTCGGGCAGGTCGTCCGGCCAGCGTGCCTGCGGCCCGGCAAACAGCCCGTCCAGGCGCAGCGTGGCGTCGCCTGCCGCCACGTCGTAGACCTGTGCGCGGTAGGCCGCGGCACCCGCCATCGCCGGCCAGCCCAGGTCCAGCGGCAGGCGTTCGACCCGCTCGGGCAGCCCGCCCAGGTCCGGCGGCGGCAGCAAGCTGCGCCCTGGCGCCACCCCGGCGGCGGTGGCCACGGTGCCGAAGCCGCCGTCGACCAGCGCACCGGCCGCCGCGACCCGCCCGTCCAGCACCTCCAGCAGGGTGCGCTGATCGTTGGTCTGGGTGCGGAACTCGGTGCCGCGTACCGCCAGGTTGACCACCGGCGTGCGCATCTGCAGGCGCGTTCGCGTCGGCTTGCCCGACGGCGCCGGCACCTGCGTGTCGGCGCTGCCGGACTGCAGCTGCAGCTCGACCTCGCGGCGCTCGCTCGGGCCACGCCGCACCGACCTGTCCAGGCGCAGCCGGCTGTTCGGCCGCAGCAGCACGCGCGAGCCGTCGTCGAAGCGGATCACCGCCGACGCCTGCTCGCCGGTGCCGACCAGGTCGCCGGCATCGAGCAGGGTGCCGGCCGTCAGCGGCCGGCGATCGGCGGCGCCGCGCCGCTGCAGCCAGGCCTCGCCCTGGGTGTGCAGCACCTCGGCGGCAAGGTCCCGGGCGGCCGTCAGGTCCACCGGGATCTGCAGCGTCGACCCCGGCATCAGCCGGCGCGGCTCGGCAATCCGGTTCAGCCGCTGCAGCACCCGCCAATCGGCACCCGGCACCAGCAGCCGGTCGCGCAGTCCGATCAGCGTGTCGCCGGGCTCGACGGTGTGCGGCCAGCTCTCGCCGCGCGCGGCCGCCGCGCCCGGGGCAAACAACGGTTCGATCGAATTTCCGCGACCGGGCGGGGCCGACGCCGCAACGGCGCCGACGGCCAGCGCCAGCGCCCCGGCTGCGAGCCCGAGGATCCCGCGCAGCCGTCTTTTCCACCAGGTCATCCCGAGCCTCCCTGGACAGCTTCGTGCCCTGGGCTGCGATGTTAAGGGCCGTCGCGCCGGCGCCGCCGCGCGCCCGGACGGCCGCCGCTCGAGGCCGCGCCGCGCTTCATGTAACCTTCGCTGGATCGGACACCGACAGGCAGGCGGACAGGGAGGCGTATGGCGGACATGGCAGCAGGCGGCAAGTCGGGCAAGGTGGTGATCCGCAACATCGGGCTGCTGCTCTCCGGCGACCTGGAACGGCCGATCCTCGAGGCCGACACGATCGTCGTGGTCGACGGCATCATCACCCAGGTCGGCAAGGCGGCGGACTGCGACACCGACCAGTCGGTGACGCTGATCGACGCGAAGCAGACCTGCGTCGCCCCCGGGCTGATCGACAGCCACGTGCACCCGGTGTTCGGCGACTGGACGCCACGGCAGAACCAGCTCGGCTGGATCGACAGCACGATGAACGGCGGCGTCACGACGATGATCTCGGCCGGCGAGGTGCACCTGCCGGGCCGGCCCAAGGACATCGTCGGGCTGAAGGCGCTGGCGATCACCGCCCAGCGCGCGTTCGACAACTTCCGCCCCGGCGGCGTCAAGGTGCTCGCCGGCGCGCCGGTGATCGAGAAGGGCATGGTCGAGAGCGACTTCGCCGAACTCGCCGCCGCCGGCGTGCGCCTGCTCGGCGAGGTCGGCCTGGGCTCGGTGAAGGCCGGCTACGAGGCCCAGCAGATGGTGGCCTGGGCCCGCCGGCACGGCATCCAGAGCACGATCCACACCGGCGGCCCGAGCATCCCCGGCTCGGGCCTGATCGACAAGGACGTCGTGCTCGAGGCCGACGCCGACGTCATCGGCCACATCAACGGCGGCCACACCTCGCTGAGCGAGCGCGACGTCTGCACGCTGTGCGAGAAGAGCCCGCGGGCGATCGAGATCGTGCACAACGGCAACGAGAAGACCGCGATCGCCGCCGCCCAGGCCGCGCTGCAGCTGAAATGCCCGCACCGGGTGATCCTGGGCACCGACGGGCCGGCCGGCTCGGGCGTGCAGCCGCTGGGCCTGCTGCGGCTGATCGCGCTGCTGTCCTCGCTGGGCAAGATCCCGGCCGAGCTGGTGTTCTGCTTCGCCACCGGCAACACCGCCAAGCTGCGCGGGCTGAACTGCGGCCTGATCGAACCCGGCCGCGACGCCGACTTCGTCTTCATGGACCGCGCCCAGCACAGCGCCGGCCGCACGCTGCTCGACAGCGTTCAGCTCGGCGACATCCCCGGCGTCGGCATGGTGATGATCGACGGCCTCGTGCGCTGTGGCCGCAGCCGCAACACGCCGCCGGCCACCGAGGTGCCGGTGGTACTCACTCCAGCGTGATCGTGCCGATGTAGGCCAGGCTGCGGCTCTGGGTGTTGTCGGCGTCGGCACCGATGCCGATGCCGACCAGCGGCGGCACCGCCTCGGCCTCGTCGCCGAACATCTTCAGGAAATCGGCCCAGACGTCGCGCTGCTCGCTGACCCAGCTGTGCAGCGGCGTCTCGGGACCGCGCAGCACGATGAAGCGGATGCGCCGCGTGAAGGCATTGGCCAGCACGGTGCCGGGGCTCAGGTGGGCATCCCAGACATAGCAGACGCTGGCCGACGGCAGCATCTCGCCGCTGCGCAGGCGCGCCACGCGCAGCACCTGGCGCTCGACGAACGGCACCGCATCGGTCGCCAGGTCGAACATCGCGCAGACCTTGACCGGGCTGTCGTCACCGTCCTTGCGGCGCAGGTCGCTGGCGGCGATCGGCTCGTCCACCCGCCAGCGCCACGACAGCCGGTGCCTGCCGGCCGGCTCCTCGTGCACCGCATGCACCAGGTTGCCGTAGGACCGGTCGGCTTCGACCTTCAACACCCGCTGCCCGTCGAGCGTGACGGCCGAGAAGCGCGTGTACGGCTTGCTCTGCTGCGGCAGCCCCACCACGTGCCAGGGCGGGGTCGGCAGGTCGCCGGCGCCGGCCGGTGGCACCAGCAGGGCCCCCCCGGCCGCCCCGCTGCCTGCCGGCGCCAGCAGCAGGAACAGCAGCGCGATCGCCAGCGAGGGTGGCCACCGGCGGTGCCCGCGTCTCATCCCGGTTCGCCCAGCAGGCGCCAGCCGGCGTGCAGCCGGGCCAGCAGGGTCAGTCCGCACAACAGCGCAAAGCCCAGCGCCAGCGCCGCGAACGCCGCCGGCCACAGGCACATCGCGGCAAAACAGGCCAGCGTCTCGCCGGCCTCGGTCAGCCCGCCCAGGTAGTAGATGCCCTTGTGCGGCTGCGTCGGGCTGGTCAGGCCGCGCCGTTCGGCGATCACCGCGAACGACAGGAAGCTGCTGCCGGTGCCGATGAAGGCCGCCAGCAGCACCGCCGCGGGCAGCGCATGGCGCGCCGGGTCGGCCAGCGCGAAGGCCAGCGGGACGCTGGCATAGAAGACGAAGTCGAGCGTGATGTCGAGGAAGGCACCACGCTCGGTCGGCCGCGTCAGGCGGGCCACGGCGCCGTCGAGGCCGTCGGCCAGCCGGCTGGCGAGGATCAGCGCCAGGCCGGCCAGCGGCCGGCCGAGCGCGATGCACAGCGCGCCCCCCAGGCCCAGCGCGAACCCGGTCCAGGTGACGGCATCGGCGCCGATGCCGCGGCGCACCAGCAGCCGCGCGCCGGCGCGCAGCAGCGGCGCGATCAGGATCTGGGCGCGGCGGTCGAACATGCGGTGGGCCTTGCAGCATCGCGGCCAGCCGGCCGCCGCCGCATCATCGCACCGCGGCGCCGGCCCTGGCCAGGCGCCCGGGCGCCGGCATGCTCAGGCCTAACGAGGCGCCATCCGGATCGCGCCGTCGATGCGCACGCTCTCGCCGTTCATGTAGCCGTTGACGACCATGAACTCGGCCAGCGCGGCGTACTCGTCCGGGTCGCCCAGGCGCTTGGGGAACGGTACCGAGGCGGCCAGCGCGGCCTTGACGTTGTCGGGCGCGCCCTGCAGCAGCGGCGTGTTGAAGATGCCCGGCAGGATGGTGTTGACGCGGATCGCCTCGCCCATCAGGTCGCGCGCGATCGGCAGCGTCATGCCGACGATGCCGGCCTTGCTCGCCGAGTAGCTGGCCTGGCCCATCTGGCCGTCCTGCGCCGCGACGCTGGCGGTGTTGACGATCGCGCCGCGGTCGCCGTCGGGCAGTACCGGCAAGGTCAGCATCCCGGCCGCGCTCTTGGCGATGCAGCGGAAGCTGCCGACCAGGTTGATCTGGATGATGCGGTCGAAATTGGCGGTCGGGAACGACTTGATCTCGCCGGTGGTCTTGTCGCGGCTGGCGGTCTTGATCGCGTTGCCGGTGCCGGCGCAGTTGACCAGGATGCGCTCCTGGCCGATCGCCGCGCGGGCCTTGGCGAAGGCCGCGTCGACCTCGTCCTCCCTGGTCACGTCGACCTTGCAGAACACGCCGCCGAGTTCGGCGGCCAGCTTCTCGCCGGCCTCGGCATTCAGGTCGAACAGCGCGACCCTGACGCCGTGCCGGGCCAGCCGGCGCGCCGTGGCGGCGCCCAGGCCCGAGGCACCGCCGGTGATCACGGCCGAGATCGAAGAGTCCAGTTTCATGGCGAACACGCTCTGAGGTTGACGACGAGGCCGACACGCTACGTCGCGGCACCGCTTCGAGCCATCGTCCGAATCGACGAAGTTGCAGGCCGGCCGGGCTATGCTGGGCGCCGATGTCCACGCCGCAGATCTTCGTCAGCTACCGCCGCGACGACACCGCCGGCTATGCGCGGGCGATCGCCGACGCGCTGGGACAGCGCCTGGGCGCCGGCCGGGTGTTCATCGACGTCGACGACATCGCCGCCGGACAGACCTTCGACACCGTGATCCACCAGGCGGTCGGCGGCGCCACGGTGCTGCTGGTGTTGATCGGCAGGCGCTGGCTGGGCCCGCGCGAAGGCCGGGGCCCGCGCATCGACGACCCCGACGACCTGGTCCGCCGCGAGGTGGCCAGCGGCCTGGCGCAGGGCCTGCATGTGGTCCCGCTGCTGCTCGACGGCGCGGCGATGCCCGATGCGGCCCAGCTGCCCGAGGTGCTGCAGCCGCTGACCCGGCGCAATGCGCTGCCGATCGACAACGCCCGCTTCGCGGCCGACCTGGACCGGCTGGTGGCCGCGCTGCAGCCGCTGGTCGGCAAGCCCTCGGCCCCGGCCGCCGTCACCGCGCCGGCAGGCAGCGCAGCGGCCGCGCCGCGCCGCACCGGTCCCTGGGTGCTCGGTGCAGGGCTGCTGTTGCTGGCCGCCGCCGCCGCATGGCAGCTGCGCCAGCAAAGCGGCGAGCCCGGCGCGCCTTCGGCGCCGGCGTCGGCCGCCGTGGCCGCCCGCCCGGCGGTCAACGGCCGCTGGCAGGCCGAGGTGACCTACGACTGGCCGAATGCCCACTACGCCGAACGCTTCGAGTTCGGCGGCGACGGCAGCCGCCTGCAAGGCAGCGCGTCGTTCCTGCGCGTGGCGCGGCCGATCGAGGATGGCGCGGTCGATGGCGGGCGCCTGCGCTTCGTCACCCGCAGCACCGAGGTGCTGGGCAGCGGCAGCCGCGAGACCGAGCACCGCTACGAGGGCCGGCTG
The DNA here is from genome assembly GCA_016790515.1 of Burkholderiaceae bacterium. GTDB lineage: Bacteria > Pseudomonadota > Gammaproteobacteria > Burkholderiales > Burkholderiaceae_C > Pseudaquabacterium. The sequence continues at coordinate 7,454 of JAEUOY010000156.1, forward strand.
GACGGCGACGAACTGCATCTGACGCTGCAGACCGTCGGCAGCAGCACGCCGCGTGCGCCGGTGAGCATCGTCGCGCGGCGGGCCTCGGCGCCGGCGCACTGACCGGCGGCACGCTGCGGCATCATCGGGGCCGCCAGGCGCACCCTGCCCCACCGAACTACCATGACCGGCGATCCACTGTCCCCCGACGCCCGGCCGACGCCCGCGCGCGACGACGGCATCGCGCAGCTCACGCTGGTGCAGCAGGCGATGGGCATCGTCACCTGGACCTGGGACACCGTCTCCGGCCGGGTCGTCTGGTACGGCGACCTGTCGGGCCTGCTCGGCCTGCCGCGCGGGTTCGACGGCGGCCAGTTCAGCGACTTCGAGTCCTTGCTGCACCCCGACGACCGCGCCGCCGCGCGGCAGCGGATCGTGGCCTGCCTGAAGGGCGAGATCGACCAGTACCGTGCCGAGGAGCGGGTGCTGCTGCCCGACGGCAGCCTGCGCTGGCTGGAGACCTACGGCCGTGCCAGCCGCGGTGCCGACGGCCGCACCGAGCGCCTGGCCGGCGTGGTGCGCGATGTCACCAGGCGCCGTGCCGTGGCCCGGGGGCTCGAAGCCAGCGAGCAGCGCTTTCGCCACCTGATCGAAAGCGCGCCGGTGGCCATCGGCATCTCGCGCGGCGACCGCATGGTCTACGGCAACCCGAGCTTTGCCCGGATGTTCGGCTTTGCCGACGCCGACGCGGTGGTCGGCACGCCGGTGCTGGACCGGGTGGCCCCGCGGGCACGCGCCGAGTACCTGCAGCGCAGCCGGCGGCGCGAGGCCGGTGGGCCGGCCGAGACCCGCTACGACCTGGCCTTGCAGCGCACCGACGGCAGCGAGATCACCTGCCTGGTGTCGATCACCGAGGTCGAACTGGCCGACGGGGCGGCCACGCTGGTGCTGCTGCACGATGTCTCCGACCGCAACCGCGCGCTGCTGGCGCTGCAGCAGGAACGCGACCGCGCGCGCCAGTACCTGCAGGTGGCCGAGGCGATCCTGGTCGCACTGGACGAGCAGGCCCGCATCACGATGCTCAACCGCAAGGGCTGCCAGCTGCTCGGCTACCAGCCCGGTGAACTGGAAGGTCGCAACTGGTTCCAGACCTGCCTGCCGGGCGACGAGCGGGCGCAGGCGATCGCCCACCTCCAGCGAATCCTGGCCGGCGACCCGGCACCGCCCGAGATCCACGAGCACGCCGTGCTCACCCGGTCGGGCGAGCGGCGCCAGATCGCCTGGCGCCACGCGCGGGTCACCGATGCGGGCGGCCGCGTCGTCGGCTCGCTCAGTTCGGGCGAGGACATCACCGAGCGCCTGCGTGCCGAGGCGGCGTTGCGCGCGCTGAACCTCGAGCTGGAGGACCGGGTGCGCGAGCGTACCCGGCAGCTGGCCGACAGCAACGCCGCGCTGGCCGAGGCGCGCGACGCCGCCGAGGCGGCACGCCAGGTCAAGGGCCAGTTCCTGGCCCACATGAGCCACGAGATCCGCACGCCGATGAATGCGATCGTCGGCATGACCGACCTCGCGCGCCGCCTGCCGGGGCTGCCACCCAGGGCCGAAGCCTATCTCGCCGACATCGCACGGGCCGCCGATGCGCTGCTGGCCATCATCAACCAGGTCCTCGACTTCTCGAAGGCCGAATCGGGCCGGATCGAGCTGTCGCCGGTCGAGTTCGACCTCGACGACCTGCTGGCGCGACTGCGCTCGCTGATCGGCGTCCAGGCCGCCGAAAAGGGGCTGGACTTCGTGATCGACACCGCCGCCGAGGTGCCACGACGCCTGGTCGGCGACGCGCTGCGCATCGGCCAGGTGCTGCTGAACCTGTGCAGCAACGCGGTGAAGTTCACCGACCGCGGCCAGGTCATCCTGGGCATCACGCGGGTCGCGCCGGAGGGTGACAGCCGCCTCTGGCTGCGCTTCGCGGTGCGCGACACCGGCATCGGCATCGACGCGGCGGGTCGCTCACGGCTGTTCCAGGCCTTCCAGCAGGTCGATGCCGCCACCGCCCGGCTGTACGGCGGCACCGGGCTCGGACTGGCGATCTCGCGCCAGCTGGTCGAACTGATGGGCGGTCGCATCGGCGTGCAAAGCGAACCCGGCGTCGGCAGCGAATTCGATGTCGAGCTGCCGCTCGGCAGCGGCGCCCAGCGAGCCGCTGCCATGGCACCGGTCCCGGCGCCGGCACCCGCGATCGCGCCTGACGCGCTGCGCGGCGCGCGCCTCCTGCTGGTCGAGGACAACGCGCTGAACCGCATCGTCGCCACCGACCTGCTCGAGGGCGTGGCCGGCGCCCGTGTCGTGCCGGCCGGCCACGGCGCCGAAGCGCTGCAGCGGCTCGCGGCCGAACCGTTCGACGCCGTGCTGATGGACCTGCAGCTGCCCGGCATGGACGGTTTCGAGACCACCGCCAGGCTGCGCGCGCAGCCGGGGCTGGCCCGGTTGCCGGTGATCGCGATGACCGCGCATGCGTCGCCGCGCGACCGCGAGCGCTGCCGGGCGGTCGGCATGGACGACTGCATCGCCAAGCCATTCGACCCGCACGACCTGTTCGCGGCGATCGCGCGGGCGCTGCGGCACCCGACGCCGGACCGGCCAGGCGACGGTGCCGCCGACGCGGCGCCCGCCCGGGCGGTCGATTTCGGCGCCGGTCTGCAGCGCTGCATGGGCCGCCGCGCCCTCTACATCGACATCGTCCAGCGCTACCTCGCGGCACATGCCGACGACGCGCAGCGGCTGCAGGCGGCGCTGGCGGCCGGCCGGCTCGACGAGGTCGCCGCGTTGGCGCACACCGTGATCGCCGCTGCCGGCGCCGTCGGCGCCGATAGCCTGTCGCAGACCGCCCGCGCGCTGCAGGCCGGTCTCGGCCGCCGCGAAGCGCCGCCGCCCGCGCTGGTCGCCGGCTTCGTCGCACAGCATCGAGCGGTGCTGCAGGCGCTGCGCGACCACCTGGCGAAGCCCGCCTAGCCCGGACCGGTGCAGCCGGTCCCGCCCCAGCCGCGCGCCGGTCGCGCGGCCCCGCTCGACCGGCGCTGCAGCGACCGGGCGGCGTTCCCGGCTGGCAGGATTCGTGCCTCGGTGTCGTGCAGCCGGCGCCGCGATGCTGTCCCCGGTGTTGCCGCGGGCAGCGGCGGCGCTGCGCCAGAATGCCGGGGCGATGCCCGCCGTCCTGTCCAGCGCCCAGCCCACCGCCGATCCGGCCCGCGTCGGCCGCCACGAGGCGGCCCGGCTGGCGTCCAAGCTCAGCCCGCCGGAGATCACCGCGGTGCAGGTGCCGCGCGAGGCGGTGTGCCGCCGCATCACCGGCGCCGGCGCGGTCAAGCTGGTGCTGGTGCGGGCGCCCGCCGGCTTCGGCAAGACCACCGCGATGGTGCAGGCGCGCGCCGCACTGGCCGCGCAGGGCGTCGAGACCGCCTGGCTGACGCTGGAGCGCACCGACAACGACACGCCGCGCTTCCTGGCCTGCCTGCGCCAGGCGCTGGCGGCCATCGTCGGCGACGACGCCGGCGACGACACGCCGCTGGCCCTGGTCGACGCGCTGGCGGCGCAGCCGTCGCCGTTCGCGCTGTTCCTCGACGACTTCGAGCTGATCACCGAGCCCGCGGTGCTGGGCCTGGTGCGCGAGATCATCGACCGCCTGCCGCGCCGCGGCCAGCTGGTGCTGGGATCGCGCAGCCTGCCGGACCTGGGGCTGGGCCGGCTGCGGGCGGCCGGCCAGCTGCTGGAGATCGACGCCGAGCACCTGCGCTTCAGCCGCGACGAAACCACCACCTTCTTCGCGCTGCGCCACCCGGGCGATCGTCCGGGCTCGCTGGCCGCCGACCGCGGCCACCTCGACGACCTGCACCGCAAGACCGAGGGCTGGATCGCCGCGCTGTGGCTGGCGTCGATGGCGCTCGAGGCGGTGATCGCCCGCCAGGGCTCGGTGGCCGACTACATCGCCCAGTTCTCGGGCAGCGACCGCGCGGTGGCCGATTTCCTGGCCGAGGACGTGCTGGCCCGCCAGACGCCCGAGATCCGCGACTTCCTGCTGCGCACCAGCATCCTGCGCCAGTTCAACGCCCCGCTGTGCCAGGCGCTGAACCCGCGCCTGGACGCCCGCCGCACGCTCGAGCAGCTGGACGCGGCCAACCTGTTCATCACGCCGATCGGCAGCGCGGGCGGCCCGCAGGCCTTGCGCGAGTGGCGTTTCCACAGCCTGTTCGCCGATTTCCTGCGCGCCCAGCTGGCGCGCGAGCAGCCCGACGAGCTGGCGCGGCTGCACCTGGCGGCCTCGGGCTGGTACGAGTCGCAGGGCCGGCCGGTGCCGGCGATCGACCACGCCATCGAAGGCGGCGATACGCCGCTGGCCGTCACGCTGCTGGCCGGGCATGCCGCCACCTTTCTCGAACAGGGTCGCATGCGCCTGCTGGCGCGCTGGTTCGCCGCGCTGCCTTCCGCCGCGCTGGCCGGCCAGCCGATGCTGCAGATGGTGTCGCTGTGGGCCACCACGCTGACCCGCGGGCCCTGGGAGGCGATGGAGCAGCTGCACCAGTCGGGCTGCGAGCACAGCACCGATGCGGCGGTGCGCGCCCATGTCGATGCGCTGCAGCCGATGCTGCTGGCGATGATGGACCGCATCGAGGAGGCCCATGCGATCGGCCGCCAGCACCTGGCGCGCGTGCCCACCGGGCAGCCGTTCGCCGACAGCGTGCTGTGCAACGCGATGGCCCATGTGCTGGGCGTGCTGGGCGAACGCGAGCAGGCCCAGCGCCTGCTCGACGCGGCGCGGCGCGGCCAGCAGGGCGCCGGCTTCAACCGCATGTACAGCGAATCGGTCGAAGGCCTGCTCGACCTGCAGCAGGCCCGGCTGCGCCAGGCCACCGCCCGCTTCCGGCTCGCGCTGGGTCTGGGCAGCGGCAGCACGGCGGCCGCCGGCGCCGGTGGTGGCTATGGCCCGACCCACGGCAATGCCTGGGCCGGCGTGCTGTATGCCGGCGCGGTCTACGAGTCGCACCAGCTGGCCCAGGCCGAGCACCTGCTCAACGTCTACCTGCCGCTGGCACGCGACGTCGGCCTGCCCGACCACATGATCCTCAGCCATGTGATGCGCTCGCGCATCGCCTTCGAGCACGGCGACATCGACGCCGCGCTGCAGGCGCTGACCGAGCTGGAGTACCTGGGCCACCAGCGCCAGCTGCCGCGGGTGGTGGCCAGCGCCCGGCTCGAGCGGGCCCGGGTGCTGGTGCGCCAGGGCCAGGCCGAGGCCGCCGCGCTGGCGCTGGACCGCGCCGACGACCCCGAGGTCTGGCAGCGCGTCGCGCGACACCAGATCAGCGCCCACGACGTCGACGACATCGTGATCGGCCGGCTGCGCTGGCAGGTGGCGTTCGGCGACGCGGCGGCGGCCGCGCGCGAGGCCGGCGACGCCGCCGTCCAGGCCCAGGCGGCGCAGCGCCAGCGCCGGGCGCTGAAGCTGCAGCTGCTGCAGGCGCTGGCGCTGCAACGCGCCGGCGACAACCCGGCGGCGGTGGCGCTGGTGCAGCGGGTGCTGCAGGTGTCGCAGGCCGAGGGCTTCGTGCGGCTGCTGCTCGACGAGGGTCCGGCGGTGGGCACGCTGCTGCGCCGCACCGCGGCGGCGCTGCACGAGGCGCTGGGCGAGCGCGTCGACCCGCTGCTCGACGACTGGCTGCAGCGGCTGATCGGGCTGTGCGCCGACGAGCCCGCGGCCGACGACGCCGCCCCGGCCGCCGCGCCGCCGGCGCCGCTGGACGAGCCGCTGACGCGCAAGGAGATCCGCGTGCTGCAGCTGCTGGCCGAGGGCTACAGCAACAGCGCGATGGCCGAGAAGCTGTTCGTCAGCGACAGCACCGTGCGCACCCACCTGCGCAACATCAACATGAAGCTCAACGCCCGCAGCCGCACCCAGGCGGTGGCGATCGCGCGGCGGCTGGGCGTGGTGCGCTGACCGGGCCGGCCGGCGCGCCGCCGCTCGGTCAGGGCCGCAGCGCGAAGGCCACCAGGTGGTCGCCGCGGGTCGTCTCCAGCCCGCCGTGGCCGCCGGCAGCGATGACGATGTACTGCCGCCCGCCGAGCGCGTAGCTCATCGGGCTGGACTGGCCTCCCGCCGGCAGCCGCCCCTGCCACAGCAGCTTGCCGTTGGCCAGGTCGAAAGCGCGCAGGAAGTCGTCGGTCGCGGCGCCGATGAACACCAGCCCGCCAGCGGTCACCAGTGGGCCGCCGATGTTCGGCATGCCCCAGTCGAACCACAGCGGCCACGGCGCCTTGTCGCGCGTGCTGCCCAGCGGCACCTGCCAGCGCAGCCGGCCGGTGGCGAGGTCGACCGCCGCGAGCCGGCCCCAGGGCGGCGCGGTGCACGGCAGCCCCAGCGGCGAGGCCAGCAGCCGGCGCCGCATGCCGTAGGGCGTGCCCTCCTGGCGCGCGAACTCCCAGCCGCGATAGTCCTCCGACGCGCGCTCGGCGTCGAAGCGGCCGCGCTCGACCAGCGCGACGACGAAGGGCACGTCCATCGTGTTGGCGACGACGGTCTGCGACGCCGGATCGAAGGCCACGCCGCCCCAGTTGCTGCCGCCGGCATAACCCGGCAGCAGGATCGTGCCGCGCAGCGACGGCGGCGTGAAGATGCCCTCGCTGCGGTGTTGCGCGATCAGGTCGCGGCAGCGCCCGCGGTCCCAGAAGCTCAGGCCCCAGGCGTCGTCGGGCGTCACCGCCTGCTGCCGCGACAACGCCGGCAGGGTCGAGAACGGCTGCGTCGGCGCCGCGGCCTCGCCCGGCACGTCGGACGCCGGCACCGCACGCTCGACGATGTCGAACAGCGGCGCGCCGGTCTCGCGGTCGAAGACATAGAGCATGCCCATCTTGGTCGCCTGGACCACGGCGGCCACGCTGCGCTCGCCGCGGCGCAGTTCGACCAGCGCGGGCTGGGCCGGCAGGTCGTAGTCCCACAGGTCGTGCCGCACCAGCTGGCGGTGCCAGACGAGTTCGCCGGTGCTGGCGCGCAGCGCGACCAGCGAATTGGCATGCGCGTTGTCGCCGCGGCGCAGGCCGCCGTAGAAGTCGGGCGAGGCCGAGCCGGTCGGCACGAAGACGAGGTCGCGGGCCGCGTCGCCCGCCAGCGGTGCCCAGGCGTTGGCTGCCGCCAGCGGCTGGCCGACCGGTTCCCAAGCCCAGCGCAGGGCGCCGCTGCGGGCATCGAAGGCGCGCACGACGCCGCTTTCCAGCGCCGCGGCGCGGTTGTCGCCGATCGCCGATCCGGTGATCACCAGGTCGCCGATGACCAGCGGGGGCGAGGTGACGCCGTACTCGCCACGGTCACCGGGCCGCGGCCAGCGCGGATCGCGCAGCGCGATCTCGCCGCCGCCGGCAAAGCCGGCGCAGCGCCGGCCAGTGCGCGCGTCCAGCGCGATCAAGCGACCATCGAGCGTGCCGAAGAACACCCGCCAGGCGCAGTCCGAGCCCGGCGCCGCCCTTGCATCGGTCCACAGCGCGACGCCGCGGTTGGCCGCCTCGGCATAGCGGACCTCCGCACTGATCTCGGCGTCGAAGCGCCAGCGCTCGCGCCCGCTGGCGGCGTCGAGCGCGAACACGCGGCCATAGGCGGTGCTGACGAACAGCCAGTCGCCGGCCACCAGCGGCGTGGCCTGGAAGGTCAAGCGTCGGCTGGGGGTCCGGCCCGGCCCGGTCTCGCCGGTGCGGAAGGTCCAGGCGACCTCGAGCCGACCGACGTTGCCGGCGTCGATCTGCCGCAGCGGGCTGTGGCGGGCGCCGCCCGGCGGCCCGCCGTAGGCCGGCCAGCCGCTGTCGGACAAGCCCTGCTGCGCCGGCGCCGGCGATCCGAACGCCCACAGCGCCGCCACCGCCAGCGCGCGCGCGCCGACCGCCACGGCCCGGCGGCATGCGCGGTCCGCCAGACGGACAGTCCTCACCCGCGCTCCCCGGGCGGGAGCGGCCGCTGCCAGAAGCTGCGGTGCAGCGCCGCGATCTCGGCCTCGACCTCGGCGACCGGCCCGATCACCTCGATCGCCTTCTGGCCGCGGGCGAAGACCTCGCGGCAGGGCAGGTCCAGCGTCGGGTTCTCGGCATGGTTGCCGGTCATCGCCAGCAGCCGCCGCTCGCTCAGGCCGTAGACCACGCGGCCGATGTTCGCCCAGTACTGGGTGCCGGCACACATCGCGCAGGGCTCGACCGTGGTGTAGAGCGTGCAGCCCCACAGCTCGGCCGGGGTCCAGCGCCGCGCCGCCGTGCGCGCCAGCACCGCCTCGGCATGGTCGACGCTGTCGACGTTGCCCTGGCGCAGCCACACCGTCTGGTGGTCGGGGCCGATCAGCACGGCGCCGAACGGGTGGTGGCCATCGCGCAGCGCCTGCTCGGCCACCGCCTGGGCCTGGCGCAGGCCGGCGACGACCTGCGCGGCGGTCGGGGCGGTTCGGTCGGTCATCGCGGGGTTCCTCCATGAGCGCTGGCCGGGGGGCGGCCGCCGCAGCGGGTATTCTCTCGCGCTCACCCGCGCCGGCCGGCCTGGCCGCGGGTGCGAACCTTTTCCCATCTGCTGCTGGAGCTTTCTGCCATGACCCGCGTGTTCAATTTCAGTGCCGGCCCCGCCGTGCTGCCCGAGTCCGTACTCCGACAGGCCGCCGACGAGATGCTCGACTGGCACGGCAGCGGCATGTCGGTGATGGAGATGAGCCACCGCGGCAAGGAGTTCATCGCGATCCACGCCGAGGCCGAGGCGCTGCTGCGCGAGCTGCTGGCGATCCCGGCGAACTACAAGGTGCTGTTCCTGCAGGGCGGCGCGATCGGCCAGAACGCGATCGTGCCGATGAACCTGCTGCGCGGCAGGTCCAGCATCGACTTCGTCCACACCGGCGAATGGTCGAAGAAGTCGATCGGCGAGGCGAAGAAGTACGCCAAGGTCAATATTGCCGCCAGCGCCGAGGCCAGCGGCTTCAGCTGCGTGCCGCCGCGCGAGACCTGGCAGCTCGACCCGGATGCCGCCTACGTGCACATCTGCTCGAACGAGACGATCGGCGGCGTCGAATACCACTTCACCCCCGACACCGGCGGCGTGCCCCTGGTCGCCGACATGTCCAGCGACATCCTGTCGCGCCCGGTCGACGTGGCCAGGTACGGGCTGATCTACTGCGGCGCGCAGAAGAACATCGGCCCGGCCGGGCTGACGATCGTGATCGTGCGCGACGACCTGATCGGCCAGGCGATGCCCATCACCCCGTCGGCCTTCGACTACCAGCAGCAGGCCGACAACGACTCGATGCTGAACACGCCGCCGACCTACGCGATCTACATCGCCGGGCTGGTGTTCCACTGGATCAAGGCGCGCGGCGGGCTGGCGGCGATGGCCGCGCACAACCAGGCCAAGGCGGCGATCCTGTACGACTACCTCGACGAGAGCCGGCTCTACAGCAACCCGGTGGCGCGCGCCGACCGCTCGCTGATGAACGTGCCGTTCAAGCTGAAGGACCCGGCGCTGGACGAGGCCTTCCTGAAGGGCGCGCAGTCGCGCGGCCTGCTGCAGCTGAAGGGCCACCGCTCGGTCGGCGGCATGCGCGCATCGATCTACAACGCGATGCCGGTCGAGGGCGTGCAGGCGCTGGTGGCCTACATGAAGGAGTTCGAGGCGAAGCATGGCTGATCGGCTCGCTGTCCTGGTCATCAACCAGATCTCGGCGTCGGGCCTGTCGCGGCTGCCGGCCGAGAGCTACCGCGTCGGCAAGGAGGTCGCCGACCCGGCGGCGATCCTGGTGCGATCGGCCGACCTGCACGCGATGGCCATCCCGGCCAGCGTGCGGGCGATCGGCCGCGCCGGCGCCGGCACCAACAATATCCCGGTGGCGGCGATGAGCGCGCGCGGCGTGCCGGTGTTCAATGCCCCCGGCGCCAACGCCAACGCGGTCAAGGAGCTGGTGCTCGCCGGCATGCTGCTGGCCGCGCGCAACATCGCGCCGGCGCTGCGCTTCGTCGCCGCGCTCGACCCGGCCGCGCCCGACCTCGACCAGCGGGTCGAGGACGGCAAGAAGAACTTCGCCGGCTACGAGCTGGCGGGCCAGGCCCTGGGCATCATCGGCCTGGGCAAGATCGGCTGCCTGGTCGCCGACGCGGCGATCAAGCTGGGCATGCAGGTGCTCGGCTTCGACCCCGAGATCACCGTCGACGCGGCCTGGAGCCTGCCTTCGCAGGTGCGGCGCGCCACCAGCGTCAACGAGGTGCTGAAGCACTCGCAGTTCGTCACGCTGCACGTGCCGCTGGTCGAGGCCACGCGCCACCTGGTCAACGACGCCAACATCGGCCTGATGCGGCGCGGCGCGGTGCTGATGAACTTCAGCCGCGAGGGCGTGGTCAGCGACGGCGCGGTGCTCGACGCGCTGACCAACCACCGGCTGGGCCAGTATGTCTGCGACTTTCCCGGCGCCGCGATCCACGGCCACCCGCAGGTGGTGGCGCTGCCGCACCTGGGCGCCTCGACCCGCGAGGCCGAGGAGAACTGCGCCGTGATGGTCGTCGACCAGCTGCGCGACTACCTCGAGCACGGCAATGTCACGAACGCGGTCAACTTCCCGCAGGTGGCGATGGCGCGCGAATCGGCCTACCGGGTGGCGATCGCCAACGCCAACGTGCCCAACATGCTGGGCCAGATCTCCACCGCGATGGCGCAGGCCGGGCTGAACATCCACAACATGGTCAACAAGTCGCGCGGCGAGATGGCCTACACCCTGGTCGACGTCGACAGCCCGGTGCTGCCCGCGGTGCAGGACAGCCTCGCGGCGATCCACGGCGTGCTGGCGGTGCGCTACCTGCCGGCGGGTTGAGAGCCCGGGCTGCTAGACCCAGGCGAACTTCGGCTGCTCGAAGTGCGCCACCCGGGTATCGCGGCCCAGGATGCAGACCTCGCGGAACTGGTAGATCAGCGCCGCGGTCGGCGCGGCGATCCAGTTGTCGCCGACCGGCATCTTCAGCACCGGGTGCGGGCTGCCTTCCAGCGGCTCGAGGATCGGCGCATCGGCGCGAAGGAATTCGGTGACCGGGATGCGGTGGATGCTGGCCACCTCGGCCGGGTCGGGCGTCAGCTTGCGCGCCTCGCCGGCCCACACCACCACCGGCGTCATTGCGAAGCCCGAGCGGGTGACGAAGGTGTCGAGCCGGCCCAGCACGTCGGCCTCGGTCAGCTGCAGGCCGACCTCCTCGGCCAGCTCGCGCAGCGCGGTCTGCTCGGGCGTCTCGCCGGCGTCGATGCGGCCGCCCGGCAGCGCCCACTGCCCGGCGTGGCGGCGCAGGTGCTTCGCGCGTTTGGTCAAGATCAGCGCGGCCTGGGTGCTCCAGTGGCCGGTCTTCGCCAGGCCCCACAGGCCCGAGCCGGGGCCCTCGTCGGTGATCGCCAGCGCCACCGCGGCGCGCTTGAGCCCGGCCTCGTCGGGCGCGTGGCGCGGCCAGGCGGCCAGCCGCTCGGCCAGTTGCCGGCGCAGCGCGTCGTCTCGCTGCATCAGGCGGCGTCGACCTTGAACACCGGCGCGCGCTTCTCCAGGTTGGCACGCACGGCTTCGAGCTGGTTGGGCTGGCCCATCAGCGCGACCTGCTCGTCGCTCTCGGCCTGCAGGATCGCCCGCGCACTGTCGGCCAGCACCTGGCTGGACAGGTTCATCAGCCGCTTGTCGGCGCGCAGCGCGCTGGGGCTGCGCTGGGCCAGCGCCTGGGCCATCGCGCGGGCCTCGGCCAGCGGGTCGGCGCAGACGCGGGTGGCCAGGCCCAGCGCAACCGCCTCGATGCCGTCGACGATGCGGCCGGTGTAGGTCAGCTCGCGGGCGTGGTCGTCGCGCACCAGGCCGCGCATCAGCACGACGCCGGCCATGTCGGGCACCAGGCCCCACTTGATCTCCATCACGCTCATCTTCAGGTCGGCGGTGACGAGCCGGATGTCGGCGCCCAGCGCCACCTGCAGCCCGCCGCCGAAGGCGACGCCGTGCACCGCGGCGATCACCGGCACCGGGATCTCGCGCCAGCCCAGGCCGACGAACTGCGCCGAATTGGCGATGCCGTGGGTGCGCGGCCGCAGGTCGCGCGTGCCGCCGGGCTCGCCGCTGTTGAGCTTGGCCATGCGGCCCATGTCCAGCCCGGCGCAGAAGGCCTTGCCTTCGCCGTGCAGCACGACGGCGCGCAGGTTCTTCTCGGCTTTCAAGCGGGTGATCGCCGCGGCCAGCGCGTCGAACATCTCGAAATCGAGCGCGTTCATCTTGTCGCTGCGCACCAGCGCGACGTCGGCGACGCCGTGGGAATCGATCTCGATGCGGACGCGGTTGTCCATGCGGGTCTCCTCGTGGGGGTATCGAACGATTCTCGCGGTCGCAGGTCAAGTGGCCTGTCACCAAGGCTTCAACCTGGGGCCGGCCTGTTCAGAGCGCCGGCAACGGCACCGCCTCGACGCCCATTGCCGTCCGCAGCGCCGCGTCCAGCGCCGCCAGTGGCAGCGGACGGCGCGAGGTCGGCTCGAGATAGGCGCCGTCCGATGCGATCAGCTCAGCGCCTGCCCATACACCGGCTTGCGCTTCTCGAGAAACGCCCGGATGCCCTCCTGGAAATCGCCGCCGCGGGTGCACAGCACCTGGTTGCGGTCTTCCATCGCGATCGCCGCGCGCAGGCCTTGGGCGTCGATGTTCTGGTTCAGGCAGTCCTTGGTCAGGCGCAGCGCCAGCGGCGTGGCGTTGAGCATCTCGTCGGCCAGCGCGCGGGCCTCGGCCTGCAGCGCGGCGAAGCTGTCCACCTTGCTGACCAGGCCCAGCGCCAGCGCCCGCTGGGCCTCGAGGAAGCGCCCGGTCAGCAGCATCTCGGAGGCCACCGACGCGCCCACCATGCGCGGCAGGAAGTAGCTCGACCCCATGTCGCAGCCCGACACGCCGATCTTGATGAACGCGGCATTGAAGCGCGCCTCGGGCGTCGCCAGCCGGATGTCGCTGGCCAGCGCGATGCCCAGCCCGCCGCCGCTGGCCGGCCCCTGCACGATGCTGACGATCGGCTGCGGGCACTCGCGCATCGCGATCATGATGTCGCGGATGGACTTCTGGCCGTCGAAGCCGGCCTGCACGTCGGCCGGCGCCGCGCCGACCCGGTCCTTCAGGTCCAGCCCGGCGCAATAGGCCCGGCCGGCGCCCTGCAGCACCACCACGCGGATCTCGGGCCGGTCCTCCAGCGCCTGGAAGTAGTGGCGCAGCGCGTCGGTCAGGCCCCGGTTCAGCGCGTTCAGGCGCTCGGGCCGGTTCATCGTCAGCCAGGCGACGCCGCCTTGCTCGTCGATCAGCAGCGGGTTCTCGGCTTCAGCCATCACAGCGCCCTCGAGATGACTTCCTTCATGATCTCGCTGGTGCCGCCGTAGATGCGCTGCACCCGCGCGTCGGCGTACATCCGGGCGATCAGGTACTCGTTCATGAAGCCGTAGCCGCCGAACAGCTGCAGGCACTCGTCGAGCACCCTGCCCTGCTGCTCGCTGCCCCACAGCTTGGCCATGCTGGCGGTGGCCGTGTCCAGCGTGCCGGCGACCAGCTGCTCGACGCAGCGGTCGATGAAGGCGCGGCCGACCTGGATGGTGGTGGCCACCTCGGCCAGCTTGAAGCGGGTGTTCTGCAGGTCGGCGATCGGCTTGCCGAAGGCCTTGCGTTCACGCACGTAGTCCAGCGTGGCGGCGTAGGCGCCTTCCATGCAGGCCAGCGCGGAGACGCCGATGATCAGCCGCTCGTACGGCAGGTCGCCCATCAGCTGGTAGAAGCCCTGGCCCTCGGCGCCGCCCAGCAGGTTGGCCTCGGGCACCACGACATCGTCGAAGAACAGCTCGGAAGTGTCCTGCGACTTCATGCCCATCTTGTCGAGCACGCGCCCGACCCGGAACCCGGTACAGCCCTCGGTCTCGACGATCAGGATCGAGGTGCCGCGAGCGCCCTGCGTCGGGTCGGTCTTGCAGACCACCAGCACCACGCCGGCGAGGAAGCCGTTGGTGATGAAGGTCTTGCTGCCGTTGATCACATACCGGCCGTCGCGCTTCTCGGCCCGCGTGCGGATGCCCTGCAGGTCCGACCCGGCGCCCGGTTCGGTCATCGCGATCGCGCCGACCAGCTCGCCGCTGGCCAGCTTCGGCAGGTACTTCTGCCTCTGCTCGGGCGTGCCGTGATTCAGGAAGTAGTGCGCGACGATCGAGTGCACCGAGTTGGCCCAGCCGCTCAGTCCGCGGCGAGCGCACTCCTCGTACAACACCGCCTCATGGCGGAAGTCGCCGCCGCCGCCGCCGTATTCCTCGGGGATGTCGGTGCACAGCAGGCCCAGCTCGCCGGCCTTGCGCCAGACGGCATGGCCGACATGGCCGCGCTTGCGCGCCGCCTCGTCGTCGGGCAGCAGCTCCTGCTCGACGAAGCGGACGCAGGTGTCGCGCCAGCGGTCGAGGTCCTCGTCGGTCCAGCTGCGGGTGAAGTTCATCGGCATCGAAGGTTCTCCTGGAAATCCGGGGTCAGCACTCGGCGGCAAGGGCACTCAGCCGTGCCACCTGGCGCAGGTGCACGTCGACGCCGCCCATCAGCTGTTCGATCAGCGTCAGCCGCTTGAAGCCGTGGCCGACGCTCAGTTCGTCGGTCATGCCCATGCCGCCGTGCAGCTGCACCGCGCCCTGGCCGACCGCCTTGGCCGCGCGCGCCACCGCCACCTGGGCCGAGGCCACCGCGCGGCGGCGTTGCGCTGCCGGCGCATCGACCTGCGAGAGCGTGGCGCCGACCAGCGCACGGGCCAGCTGCAGCGCCATGTGCATGTCGGCCAGCCGGTGCTGCAGCACCTGGAAGCTGGACAGCGGCACGCCGAACTGCTTGCGCTGGCGCACGTAGTCCAGCGTCTCGCGCAACAGGCGCTGCATCACGCCGACGGCTTCGGCGCCGCTGGCGAGCTGGGTGATGTCGACCGCGTGCTCGATCGCCGGCAGCGCATCGCCGTCGCCCAGCAGCGCGACGACCGGCGTGGCGTCGAAGCCCAGTTCGGCGCCCCAGCTGCCGTCGGCCAGCCGCAGGTCGCGACGGCTGACACCGGCAGCACCCGGGTCGACCAGCGCGACGCGCAGCGTGCCGGCCGCGTCGCGCGCACTGACCAGCCAATGGGTGGCGCAGGGCGCGGCGCGCACCACCGCCTTGCGGCCGCTCAGCCGCAGCGCATCGCCGGCGCCGCCGAGGCAGCTGTCGACCTGGGTCAGGTCGTGCCGGGCGGCCGGCTCCAGCGCGGCCAGCACCGGCCGCACTGCGCCGTCGGCCACGCCGGCCAGCAGTTGCCTGGAGCGCTCGCCGCCCAGCTGCAGCAGCAGACCGGCGCCGCTGACGGCGCAGGCCAGGTAGGGCTCGGGCAACAGTGCATGGCCGAGCGCCTGCGCGATCAGCAGGTGCTCGGCCAGAGCGCCGCCCTGCCCGCCCAGTGCCTCGGGCAGCGCGGCGCCGAGCAGGCCCAGCTCCTGCGACAGGCCGCGCCACAGCGGCGCAATCGCCTCGGGGCTGGCCAGCAGCGCGGCGCGGCGCTCGAAGGGCGCGTTGTCGTCCAGCCAGCGCGCCAGGCTGTCCTGCATCAGCGCCTGGGTGTCGTCTCGTTCGAGGATCGGATCCATCGTGGGCCTCAGTGGCTCAGCAGGTGCTGGGCGATGATGTTGCGCTGCACTTCGTTGGTGCCGGCGTAGATCGAGGCCGCGCGGTCGTTGAGGTAGCTGGTCATCGCGAACACCGCATCCTCGGGCAGCGCCAGCGCGTGCCGGCCACAGTCGGCCAGCGGCAAGCGCGCCGCGCCGTAGGCGCCGGCGATCGTCACGCCGATCTCGGTGATGGTCTGCTTCAGCTCGGTGCCCAGCAGCTTGCCGATCGACGGCGCGATCGGCTGCTCGACGCCGCGGATGCGCGCGGCCAGCACCTGCTGCTCGAGCGCGTGCAGCGCGTCGATGCGGCATTCGGCGTCGGCCAGCGCACGCTCGACGTCGCGCTTCTCGTCGTCGCCGGCCGGCCGGCCGGCGAAGGCGGCGCGGGCCATGGCATGCAGGCGGCGCAGCCGGGCGCGCAGCGCCGGCGTGTAGGCGCCGCCGCGCTCGTGCACCAGCAGGTACTTGGCGATCGTCCAGCCGCGGTTCTCCTCGCCCAGCAGCGCCGAGGCCGGCACCCGCACGTCGTCGAAGAACACCTGGTTCAGCTCGTGGTCGCCCGAGATGCTGATGATCGGCCGCACCGTGATGCCGGGCAGGTTCATGTCGAACAGCAGGAAGCTGATGCCCTGCTGCGCCTTGCCCGACGAATCGGTGCGCACCAGGCAGAAGATCCTGTTGGCCCGGTGCGCGTGGGTGGTCCAGATCTTGGTGCCGTTGAGCACGTACTCGTCGGCCTGCCTGACGGCGCGGCACTGCAGCGATGCCAGGTCCGAGCCCGAGCCCGGCTCGCTGTAGCCCTGGCACCAATAGTCGTCGCCCGAGCGGATGCCGGGCAGCCAGCGCTGCTTCTGCTCGGGCGTGCCGAAGGCCAGCACCACCGGCGCGACCATGCGCGCCCCCTGCGGCGCCAGCACCGGCGCGCCGGCGGTCGCCAGCTCGCTGGCGAAGATGTCGTGCTGGCGCGGGCTCCAGCCGCAACCGCCCCATTCGACCGGCCAGTGCGGCACGCTCCAGCCCTTCTTCGCGAGGATCCGGAACCAGGCCTGGCCGTCGTCGTAGTCGCTGAAGACGCCGGCGCTGCGGCGCCCGGCCAGCCGCAGTTCGGGGCTCAGCTCGGCTGCCAGGAAGGCGCGCACTTCGTCGCGGAAGGCGGTATCGACGGGATTGGACGGGCTCATCTCGCTCGCCATGGGCGAATTCTCCGCAATGGGACGACTTCCAGTGTCCAGGAACGACCGCGCCGCATGAATCGTCGAAAGCGACGATGTCAGCCCCCCGCCCCGGCCGCTTCAATCCGGAAGCCTGGAAGGATCCCGCCGCCATGAGCACCCCGTCCCCGACCCCGCCCGCGACCATCGCCGACTGGCTGGGCCAGGCCGCGCGCCAGCGCGGCAACGCCGCCGCCTACATCGACGCCGACCGATCGCACGGCTGGGCCGAGGTCGACGCCGCCAGCGACCGCATGGCCTGCGGCCTGATGGGCCTGGGGCTGCAGCGCGGCGACCGCATCGGCGTGCTGGCGCTGAACCAGATCGAATGGCTGTGGCTGTTCTACGCCGCGGCCAAGATCGGCGTCGCGGTGGTGGCCTTGAGCGTGCGCTATCGCGACAACGAGCTGGCGACCATGCTGTCCGACAGCCAGACCAGGGCGGTGTTCACGCTGGCCGGGCACGAAGGCTTCGACTTCATCGCGATGTTCGCCCGCCTGGGGCCGCAATTGCCGGCGCTGCGCCATGTCATCGCCATCGGCGGCATCGGCCTGAACAGCCTGGACGCGCTGGCCGCCACGCCGCTGGAAGCCGGCCGGCTGTCGGCCGCCCGCCGGCGCGTCAGCGCGCAGGACGTGGCGATGGTGATCTACACCTCGGGCACCACCGGCCGGCCCAAGGGCGCCGGGCTGACGCACCTGAGCCTGCTGGCCAGCGCCGCGGCGCAGGCCGCACACACCCGGGTCGGCGACGCCGACCTGATCCACCTGGCCAACCCGCTGAACCATGTCGGCGGCATCACCTGCGGCGTGCTGACCCACCTGGTGGGCGGCGGCACCATCGTGCTGGTCCCCGAGTTCAAGGCCGACCGGCTGGTCACGCTGATGCAGCAGCACCGGCCGACCATCGTCGCCGGCGTGCCGACGATGCTGACGCTGCTGCTGATGAACCCGCGGGTCGACCGGGTCGATTTCAGCGCGGTGCGGCTGGTCTTCTCGGGCGGATCGAACGTCGACGCGGTGCTGCTCGAGCGCCTGGGCCGGCAGATGCCCAACGCGACGCTGATGAACCTGTACGGCCTGACCGAGACCTCCGGCGCGATCGTGATGACCCCCTGGGAGCGCACGGCCGAGGACCTGATGACCACGATCGGCCTGCCGTTTGCCGGCGCGCAGCTGCGCATTGCCGGGCCGAATGGCGAGGCCTTGCCACCCGGTGCGGTCGGCGAGCTGTGGTTCAAGGGCGTCGGCGTGGTGCCGGGCTACATCGGCGCGGCCGCCGGCGCCGGCTTCTCGGCCGACGGCTGGCTGCAGACCGGCGACTTGGGGCTGGTCGCTGCGCGCGGCGTCATCACGCTGAAGGGCCGCAAGAAGGACATGTACATCCAGGGCGGCTTCAACGTCTACCCGGCCGAGGTCGAGGCGCTGATCAACCGCCACCCGCAGGTGGTGATGGCCGCGGTGATCGGCATGCCCGATCCGGTGATGGGCGAAATCGGCCGCGCCTATGTGATCGCCCGGCCCGGCAGCGGCCTGAACGAGGCCGAGCTGCGGCGCTGGTGCGCCGAGCACCTGGCCGACTACAAGGTGCCGCGCCAGGTGCTGCTGCGCGAGGCGCTGCCGATGACGCCGGCCGGCAAGATCCACAAGGCCGCGCTGCGCGACGAGCTCGCCGGCGAGGCGCCGGCCGGGGTCATAGCCGGCGGCTGAAGTCGTCGGCGTCGAAGCCGACGGTGGTCGTGCCGTCGGGCCAGGCCACCACCGGACGCTTGATCACGCTGGGCTGGGCCAGCATCAGCGCGCGGGCGCTGGCGGCGTCGACCACCGCGGCCTGGGTGGGCCCGTCGAGCCTGCGCCAGGACGTGCCCTGGCGGTTGACGAGCCGCTCCCAGCCGAGCGCGGCAATCCAGCCGTCGAGCCGGTCGGCGGGCACGCCCGCCTTCTTGAAATCGTGGAAGGCGACCTCGGCGCCCTGGCCGGCCAGCCAGGCCCGGGCGCGCTTGACGGTGTCGCAGTTGGGGATGCCGTAGAGGGTCAACGAGGCGGTCATGGCAGTTCAGCGGGCTGCAGCGCGGGTCAAAGCAGAGGGTCGTTCTGGGGGTCGCTGGTCAGCACCATGTCGCCGAAAACCTGTCCGTAGGCGACCGTCACGCGGGCCCACAGGCCTTCGTGGTTCTCGTAGCGCCATGACCAGGTCTCGCGGTCGCCGCGCTCGCGCGACTTCTCCGACGGCCGGCCGAGCAGCAGCAGCAGGTCCTGGACCGGCATCGCGTGGCGCACCTTCCTGAAGTTCTCGGGCTTCAGCACCTGCTCGACCGACCGGACCCGCCCGGTGGCGTCCAGGTCGACCATCCAGGTGCGCTTGCCGTTGGGCCCGGTCGCATACTCGACCCGCTGCGCAGCGCCCGCCAACGGGTAGCGGCCGGTGGGCTGACCCATCACCGCCAGCATGTCGGCCTCGGTCTGGCCGGGGGTCAGCCTGGCCGTCGGCGCGCCGGCGCAGGCCGCCAGCAGGCTCAGCGCCGGTGCCAGCAGCGCCCGGCGCCCGCCAGCGGCGGCGGACGGCAAGGCCGGACCGGCGGCCGGACGACGGGGCATCGAGGACTCCTGCGCAGTGACGATGCCCGATCATCGCTCATCGTCCCACGGCCGCCGCCGTGGCGGGGCCTACAGGCCGAAGGCCAGCACCTTCTTCGGACCGGGCGCACCCTGGAAGGTGCCGGTGCCCCAGAACACCATGCCGTCGACGATCGACGGCCCGGCATTGCAGGCGCCGAACACGCCGCTGACGAAGGGGCTGACGCCGCTGCCGCTGTTGTACGACCACAGCACCTTGCCGCTCTTGGCGTCCAGCGCGTACATCGTGCCATTCACCTGGTCGAGATTGCAGCCGAAGATCACGCCGTTGGCGCCGCTGACCGCGGCCTCGGCACGGCTGTCGAGCGGATCCTTGGTGGTCCACAGCACCTTGCCCTTCTTGGCGTCGAGCGCGGCCCAGCCGCCGGCGGTCGTCGTCGAGCCGTCCTTCAGCGTCCAGGGCGGGACGTCCTGGCCGGCACCCCGCAGGCCGCTCTGCGCCACCGCGACGAAGACGTCGCGACCGTCGGTGGCCGATCCCCATTGCAGTCCGCCCGTCAGCCCGGGCGGGGCGACCTGCGTCGACCAGGCCGGCTTGCCGGTCTTGGCATTGAAGGCCCAGAACATCCCGCTCTTCTGGCCGGCACCGACCAGGTTGCCGCTCTCGTTGTCGCCATCGTTGCCGCCGAACAGCATCGGGCCCTGGGCGAAGTCCCAGTCCGGACCCTTCGGGTTCGGGCAGTTGTCGTTCGGCGGCACCGTGAACACGCCGGGAATGCTGAGGCCGCAGCCGACATTCCAGACGTCGTACGGCAGGCCACGGGCGCCCCATTTGATCGCACCGGTCTTCAGGTCCATCGCGACGATGGAGTTGAAATGGTTGTCCGGGCTCATGCAACCCGCCGGCGTGCCGCCGCCGTTGAGGCAGTCGAGCGCAGTCTGCGGCACCCAGTAGTTGTTGCCGGTGGCCATGTAGACCAGCCCGTGTGCGCGGTCAACCGCGCCGGTGCTGCCCCACACCGCACCGCCGTAGTAGCCCGGCGGTACCATGTAGGTCTTCCAATGGATCGCGCCGGTCGCCACATCCAGTGCAACGACGCTGCCGCGGAAGTTCCAGGTCCAGCCATTGGCCTTGGGCCAGAAGCCGGCGATCAGTTCCTCGTTCGACGCCAGGCCGACGATCGCCTTGCCATCGGCGACGATCGCAGAGTGGGTGATGAACGACATCGTCAGGCCGGGGTCGACCTTGGTCATCCAGATCAGCGCCCCGGTGTTCTTGTTGACCGCGACCACCCGGGCCGCATCGGGCCGGCCGAACGAGGAGAAATCGGGCGCCGTGTACTTGCCGGCCTGGTTGCCGAAGATCAGCGCATCACCGGCGATGGCCGGAGTGGCCCGCGCGAAATCACCGGGGAGCCCCGTGAGATCGGAGACTTGACGCTTCCAGACCAGGGCGCCGGTCGCCTTGTTCAGCTTGTAGAGCCAACCTGCCGAATCCGGAAAGTAGACGAAGTCGCCTTCGACCGCCGGGTTGGCCGTCACGTCGCCGGCGGTGCTGAAGGCCCACTTCAGTTGCAGTCCCGCTACGGTCTTTGGGCTGATCTTCCTTTCGTCCTGCGCCCAGCGCGAGTTCTTCAGGTCCTGGCCGGCGCTGGGCCAGCCGCCGGTCCCCGCGGCACGCGCCTGCGCCGCCACGGTCATCGACAGCGCGGCGGCCATGGCCAGACCGCCCAGTCTCGAAGTTGAAATGATCATCCCGTACTCTCCTGCTACCCGGATTTTTCGAAGACAGCACCCGAGGCCTCGTGCACTGCCATTTATGCAACTACGTTCGTAGTTGCCGAATCATTCTTAATCCTGCACAAGCCCGCGGCAATCGACCATCCCACTCACTCGCGGGGGTTCGGCCAGGGGGATTACCCGATGCAGTCGGTGCCGGGATGCAAGCGGGTCAAAGCCCGCGGACCCGATCGCCGGCATCGCATGCCGGGTCGAACATGTGCGCGCCACCGCCCTGCACCCGCCCGTCGGCGTCCAGCGTGACGCGGAACCACAGGCAGTCGTTGGTCTCGTAGCGCCACGACCAGGTCTCGCGCCGCTGCCATTCACGCTGCACCTCGGCCGGGCGGCCCAGCAGGCGCAGCAGGTCGTCGCGCGGCATGCCGTCCCGCACCTGGGCGAAGTGCCGGGCGTCGAGCACCTGCTCGACCTGCAGCACCCGTCCGGCGGCATCGAGGTCGACCATCCAGGTCACCCGCCCGGCCGGGCCGCGGGCGAATTCGACCCGCTGCGCGCCGCCGGGCAGCGGATAGCGGCCGGTCGGCGGGCCCATCGCGGCCAGCATCTCGGCCTCGGTCTGGCCGGCCTGTACCCGTTGCGGCTGCGGGCCGGCGCAGGCCGCCACCAGCACCACCACCGCGATCGCCAGCGCAGCGCGGCCGGCAGCCTTAACCGGCCTCCGCATGGCCCGTGCAGCGCTCACTCCGCACTCCTTCAGGCGGGCGCCTGCGCCGCCTGCGCCGCGCGCACCTCGACCCGCACCTGCTCGGTCAGCTCGGCCTTCAGCGCGGCGAACTCGGGCGAGGTCTTCACCGAATAGTGGCGCGGGTGGGCCAGCGGCACCATGCGGTCGAGCTTGATGCGGCCGGGCCGTGCACTCATCACCACCACCCGGCTGCCCATGAACACTGCTTCGTCGATGTCGTGGGTGACGAACAGCACCGTCTTGCGCTCAGCCTCCCAGATGCCCAGCAGCAGCTCCTGCATCAGCTCGCGCGTCTGGTGGTCCAGCGCACCGAAGGGTTCGTCCATCAGCAACATGCGCGGATTGTTGGCCAAGGCGCGGGCAATCGCCACCCGCTGCTGCATGCCGCCCGACAGCTGCTTGGGAAAATGCTGTTCAAAGCCGCGCAGCCCCACCTTGGCGATGAAGGCGGCGGCGATCTCCATCTGCTGCGCGCGCGGCAGCCCGCGCTCGCGCAGCCCGAAGCAGACGTTCTGCTGCACCGTCAGCCAGGGGAACAGCGTGTAGCTCTGGAACACCATGCCGCGGTCGGCGCCGGGGCCGCCGATGCGCGCGCCGTCGAGCAGCACCTCGCCGCCGGTGGGGCGGTCGAGCCCGGCGACGATGCGCAGCAGCGTGCTCTTGCCGCAGCCGCTGGGGCCGAGGATCGTGATGAAGTCGTTCTCGGCGACGACCAGGTCGGTGGCCTGCAAGGCCACCGTCGGCGCGCCGCCCGATTGCGACGGGAAGCTGCGCGAGACGCCGCGCACCTGCAGGATGTTGTCGGCCATGCCCGGGGCTCCTATCGACCGAGCTGCGCCCAGGGGAACAGCCGGCGGTTCAGCGCCTTGAACGCGGTGTCGCTGACCAGCCCGATCAGCCCGATCACGATGATGCCGAAGATGATCTGGTCGGTCGCCAGCAGTGCCTGGCTGTCGGTGATCATGTGGCCGATGCCGCTGGACGCGCCGATCAGCTCGGCGACGATCACGTAGGTCCAGGCCCAGCCCAGCACCATGCGCAGGATCTCGGCGATCTCGGGCGCGGCGCCGGGGATCAGCACCCGCTTGACCAGGCTGGCGTCGCTGCTGCCCAGCGTGTAGGCGGCCTCGACCAGGTCGCGCCGGGTGTTGCCGACCACCACCGCGATCATCAGCACCAGCTGGAAGAAGCTGCCGATGAAGATCACCGCCAGCTTCTGCGCCTCGCCGATGCCGGCCCACAGGATCAGCAGCGGGATGAAGGCCGACGCCGGCAGGTAGCGCGCGAACGAGACGAAGGGCTCGAAGAAGGCCTCGACCGGCTTCCAGGCCCCCATCGCGACGCCCAGCGGCAGCGCCAGCAGGGCGGCGATGACGAAGCCGCCCAGCACCCGCCACACCGTCATGCCGATGTCGGTGGCGAAGCCCATCTGCGTCAGCAGCACCCAGCCGCTGCGCAGCATCGTGAGCGGGTCGGCCAGGAAGGTCTTCGAGACGAAGCCGCCCAGCGTGGCCAGCGCCCACACGGCGAAGAACAGCACGAAGAAGGCGATGCCGAGCACGACCTTGGCGCCCGGCGCGACCGGGGTCAGCGGCTTCATCGATGGGCCTACTTCAGGAATTGCGTGTCGGCCAGCTTGGTCAGATCGGGCACCGCCTTGATGATGCCGGCCTCGAGCAGCAGGCCGGCGGCCTCCTTGCTGAACTCGGCATGCTCGCCGGTCGTGAAGAAACGCTGGTTGGCCTCGCGGTCCTGCCAGCGCAGGTAGGCCTGGCTCTTCTCGAAGGCCTCGCCGGTCTGCTTGACGTCGGCGCCCATGATCTCGAAGCTCTTCTTCGGCTCGGCCTTGATCATCGCCACCGCGTCGAAGTAGCCGTCGGCCAGCGCCTTGGCGGCCTTGGGGTTCTCGGCCAGGAACTTCGGCGTGCAGCCGAAGGTGTCCATGATCATCGGGTAGTCCAGCGTCGTCGCGATGATCTTGCCGGCCTCGGGCTTGGCGCGCACTGCGCCGAGGTAGGGCTCGTAGGTCATCGCCGCGTCGATGCCGTCGGTGCCGGCGATCATCGCGTTGGCGGCGGCCTGCGGCTCGAGGTTGACGACCTTGACGTCCTTCACCGACAGCCCGTTCTTCTTCAGCATCCAGGCCAGCGTGAAGTACGGCGCGGTGCCCGGCGCGCTGGCGGCCACGGTCTTGCCTTTCAGGTCGGCGATCTTCGTGATGCCGGGCTTGACGACCATGCCGTCGGCGCCGTAGCTCTTGTCGAGCTGGAAGATCTGCGTCGTCGCGACGCCGTTGGCGTTCCAGACGATCCAGGTCTCGACGGTGGTCGCGGCGCACTGCACGTCGCCCGAGGCGATCGCCAGGTGGCGGTCCTTCTGCGGGATCTTCTTGATCGTCACGTCCAGGCCCTGCTTCTTGAACAGCCCGGCCTCCCTGGCCAGCGTCAGCGGCGCGAAGCCGGTCCAGCCGGAGATCGCGACCGCGACCTTGGTCTCCTGGGCCTGCGCCGGCGCGGCGAGCAGGGTCATGGCGGCGATCGCCACGCTCAGGGTCTTCGGGATCGGGTTCAGGTTCATGCAGGGCTCCTCGGGTTGAGTCAGGTGATTCTCAGGCCGGTGTCCAGAGCATCGGCAGCTCGGGCAGCGAGTGCAAGATGGGTGCCAGCGCGCCGTCACGCACCAGCCTGGTCGCGGTGTCGATCTCGGGCGCCAGGTAGCGGTCGACGTGGATCGCCGCGCTGTGCTCGCGCAGCAGCGCGTGGGCGGCCTCGAGCGGCGCCGAGCTCTGCAGCGGCCGCAGGAACTCGATCGCCTGCGCCGAGGCCAGCCATTCGATGCCCAGGATGTGCGCGGTGTTGGCGATCATCGGCTGCAGCCGGCGCGCCGCGAAGGTGGCCATCGAGACATGGTCTTCCTGGTTCGCACTGGTCGGCAGGCTGTCGACGCTGGCCGGATGCGCCAGGCTCTTGTTCTCGCTGGCCAGCGACGCGGCGGTGACATGGGCGATCATGAAGCCCGAGTTCAAGCCGGCGTTGGCGGTCAGGAACGGCGGCAGGCGCGAGACGCCGGCGTCGATCAGCATCGCGATGCGGCGCTCGGCGATCGCGCCGACCTCGGCGATCGCCAGCGCGATCGCGTCGGCGGCCAGCGCCACCGGCTCGGCGTGGAAGTTGCCGCCGCTGATCATCGCGCCGTCGTCGGGGAAGACCAGCGGGTTGTCGGTCACCGCGTTGGCCTCGCGCACCAGCACCAGCGCGGCATGGCGCAGGCTGTCCAGGCAGGCGCCGACCACCTGCGGCTGGCAGCGCAGGCAGTACGGATCCTGCACGCGGTCGTCGCCCGACTCATGTGAACGGCGGATCGCGCTGCCGGCCAGCAGCGCGCGGTAGTACCGGGCCACGTCGATCTGGCCGGGCTGGCCGCGCAGCGCGTGGATGCGCGGGTCGAACGGGCCGTCGCTGCCGCGCGCGGCGTCGACCGTCAGCGCGCCGACCACCAGCGCGGCCTCGAGCACCGGCTCGAAGCTCAGCAGCCCGTGCAGCGCCAGCGCGGCGCTGGTCTGCGTGCCGTTGATCAGCGCCAGGCCCTCCTTGGCCTCGAGCTTCAGCGGCGCAATCTTCGCCGCGGACAGGGCCTGGGCCGCCGGCATCCGGCGCCCTTCGACCCACATCTCGCCCTCGCCCATCAGCGCCAGCGTCATGTGGGCCAGCGGCGCCAGGTCGCCCGAGGCGCCGACCGAGCCCTGGCTGGGCACATGCGGCACCAGGCCGGCGTTGTGCACGGCGATCAGCGTGTCGATCACGACCGGCCGCACGCCGGAATGGCCGCGCGCCAGGCTGGCGGCCTTCAGCGCCAGCATCAGCCGCACGACCGGCGCCGACAGCGGCTCGCCGACGCCGACGCTGTGCGAGCGGATCAGGTTCAGCTGCAGCGTGGCCAGATCGCCTTCGCTGATGCGGGTCGAGGCCAGCTTGCCAAAGCCGGTGTTGACGCCGTAGACGGGCGCATCGCCCTCGGCCGCGCGGCGCACCACCGCGGCGCTGGCTTCGATCGCCGGCAGCGCGGCCGGGTCGATCAGCAGCGGCTGGCCGCCCTGGTGGATGGCCTGCAGTTCGGGCAGCGAGAGTTGTCCGGGTCGCAGCAGCATCAGCGCACCATCGGCAGGTTGAGACCTTGTTCGCGGGCACAGGCCACCGCGATGTCGTAGCCGGCATCGGCATGGCGCATCACGCCGGTGGCGGGGTCGTTCCAGAGCACGCGCTCGATGCGCTTGGCCGCCGCATCGGTGCCATCGCAGACGATCACGACGCCCGAATGCTGCGAGTAGCCCATGCCGACGCCGCCGCCATGGTGCAGGCTGACCCAGGTCGCGCCGCCGGCGGTGTTCAGCAGCGCGTTCAGCAGCGGCCAGTCGCTGACCGCGTCGCTGCCGTCGCGCATGCTCTCGGTCTCGCGGTTCGGGCTGGCGACCGAGCCCGAGTCCAGGTGGTCGCGGCCGATCACGATCGGCGCCTTCAATTCGCCCGACTTCACCATCTCGTTGAACGCGAGCCCGGCGCGGTGCCGCTCACCCAGGCCTATCCAGCAGATGCGCGCGGGCAGGCCCTGGAACGCGATGCGCTCGCCGGCCATGTCGAGCCAGCGGTGCAGGTGGGCGTCCTCGGGGAACAGCTCCTTCATCTTGGCGTCGGTCTTGCGGATGTCCTCGGGGTCGCCCGACAGCGCGACCCAGCGGAACGGCCCCTTGCCGCGGCAGAACAGCGGCCGCACGTAGGCCGGCACGAAGCCGGGGAAGGCGAAGGCGTTGGCGACACCGGCGTCGAAAGCGACCTGCCGGATGTTGTTGCCGTAGTCGACCGTCGGGATGCCCATCGCCTGGAAGTCGAGCATCGCCTGCACGTGCACCGCGCAGCTCTTCGCGGCGGCCTGGCGCAGGGCAGCGTGTTGCTGGTCGTCGGCGGCGGCGGCACGCCAGGACTCCACCGTCCAGCCGGCCGGCAGGTAGCCGTTGATCAGGTCGTGCGCGCTGGTCTGGTCGGTCACCAGGTCGGGCTTCATGCCGCCTGTCTTGGCTCGTTTGACCAGTTCCGGGAGCACCTCGGCCGCATTGCCCAGCAGCCCGATCGACTTGGCCTCGCCGGCGGCGGTGTACTTCGCGATGCGCGCCAGCGCGTCGTCCAGGCTGGTCGCCTGCTCGTCGAGGTAGCGGCTGCGCAGCCGGAAATCGATGCGGCTCTGCTGGCACTCGATGTTCAGGCTGCAGGCGCCGGCGAAGGTGGCCGCCAGCGGCTGCGCGCCGCCCATGCCGCCCAGCCCAGCCGTCAGGATCCACTTTCCCTTCAGGCTGCCACCGTAGTGCTGCACGCCGGCCTCGACGAAAGTCTCGTAGGTGCCCTGCACGATGCCCTGGCTGCCGATGTAGATCCAGCTGCCAGCCGTCATCTGGCCGTACATCATCAGGCCCTTGCGGTCGAGCTCGTGGAAGTGTTCCCAGGTTGCCCACTTCGGCACCAGGTTCGAGTTGGCGATCAGCACCCGCGGTGCATCGGCATGGGTGCGGAACACGCCGACCGGCTTGCCCGACTGCACCAGCAGCGTCTCGTCCTCGCGCAGCGCCTTCAGGCTGGCGAGGATCGCCTCGTAGCAGCCCCAGTTGCGCGCGGCCTTGCCGATGCCGCCGTAGACGACCAGCGCGTCGGGGTTCTCGGCCACCTCGGGGTCGAGGTTGTTCTGGATCATCCGGTAGGCGGCCTCGATCAGCCAGTTGGCGCAGCTGATGTCGCTGCCGCGCGGCGCGCGCACCGTGTGCGGCTGGGCGGAGGCGTGGACGGCTTGGTGGACGGTCGACAGGTCGGTCATGGCGGGGCCCTCGGGTGAAGCAGAAAACTGAATCGGCGGGGTGTATCCTACTTGTCTAGACAAGCGAGCGCAAGTAGCATGTTCTCATGGTTAGCACGCATCCGCCGGCCGGCGCGACGAAAGCCGCCCCGTACACCCGGGTCAAGCAGTTCCTGAAGGACGGCCTGGCCGGCGGCCGCTGGCCGGCCGGCGCGCTGATGCCGTCGGAAGCCGAGCTGGTCGCCCAGTTCGGCGTCAGCCGGATGACCGTCAACCGCGCGCTGCGTGAACTGCAGGCTGAAGGATTCGTGCAACGCACCCAGGGCCTGGGCACCTTCGCCGCGCCGCTGCACAAGGTGTCGGCGACGCTGACGCTGCGCGACCTGCACGAGGAGATCGTCGCGCGCGGCCACCGCCACCATGCGGAAGTGCAGCTGCAGCGCAGCGAGAAGGCCCCGGCCGCGCTGGCCGCCGCGCTGGGCTTGCCGACCGGCGCCAAGGTCTTCCACACACTGATCGTCCACCACGAGAACGGCGTGCCGCTGCAGCTCGAGGACCGCTATGTCAACCCGGCCTGCTCGCCCGGCTACGGCACGGCCGACTTCACGCAGACCACGCCGACGCAATGGCTGTTCGAGACCACCGAGCTGTGGCGCGCGCAGTATGCGATCGAGGCCGCACCGGCCAGCGCCGAAGAGGCCCGGCTGCTGGGCATCGAACCGGGCGACGCCTGCCTGGTGGTCACCCGCAGCACCTACACCCGCGACGCGACGATCACGCTGGCCCGGCTGGTGCACCCGGGCCGGCGCTACGGCATCCAGGGGGAGTTCCAGCCATGAGCCGAATCCAGCTCGTTGCGCTGACCGATTGCGCCGACCAGCCCTGGCGCAACGGCGGCGGCACCACCCGCGACCTGCTGACCTGGCCGGTTGGCGCGACGGCCTGGCAGCTGCGGGTCAGCGTCGCCGACATCGACCGCGACGGTCCGTTCTCGCGCTTCGACGGCGTGCAGCGCTGGTTCAGCGTGCTGGCGGGCGCCGGCGTGCGCCTGCAGTTGCCCGGCGGCCCGGTGACGCTGACGCCGGCTGATGCGCCGCTGGCCTTCGACGGCGCCGACGCGCCCGGCTGCACGCTGCTGGCCGGCCCGACCCGCGACCTGAACCTGATGGCGCGGCACGATGCCGGCCGCGCGCGGATGCAGCGCGCCTTGCCGGCTCAGCCACTGGAGGGCCGGCCATGCTGGCGCGGGCTGTATGTCGGCGCCGAGGCGCTGCTGCAGGCCGGCGGCACCGACCACCGGCTGGCCGCCGACACGCTGGCCTGGAGCGACGACCCCGACGCCGGCCGCTGGACACTGGCCGACAGCGCCGGTCCGGCCTGGTGGCTGACCCTGGAGGCCTGATGCCAAGACGAACCCTTTTCCGCCACGCGAACCTGGCCACGCTGCGCGGCAACTCGCCCTGGGGCTGGGTCGCCGACGGCGCAATGCTGACCGACGGCGACACCATTGCCTGGGTCGGCGCCGACGCCAGCCTGCCCGCCGGCGCCGTGGCCGATGCCGAGGTCGACCTGCAGGGCGCGCTGATCACCCCCGGCCTGGTCGACTGCCACACCCACCTGGTCTACGGCGGCAGCCGGGCCCGCGAGTTCGAGCTGCGGCTGCAGGGCGCCAGCTACGAGCAGATCGCCCAGGCCGGCGGCGGCATCCGCAGCACCGTGGCCGCCACCCGCGCGGCGTCCGACGACGCGCTGTTCGCCGCCGCCCGGGCGCGCGCGCTGGCGCTGCTGGCCGAGGGCGTGACGACGATCGAGGTCAAGTCGGGCTACGGCCTGTCGGCCGAACACGAGGCACGCTGCCTGCGGGTGGCGCGCCGGATCGGCCGTGAACTGCCGATCAGCGTGCGCACCACCTGCCTGTCGGCGCACGCGGTGCCACCCGAGTTCGACGGCCGCGCCGATGACTACCTGGCCGCGGTGATCGGCTGGCTGCCGGCACTGCAGGCCGAAGGGCTGGTCGATGCGGTCGACGCGTTCTGCGAGCGCATCGCCTTCAGCCCGGCGCAGACGCGGCGGGTGTTCGACGCGGCACGGCGCCTGGGCCTGCCGGTCAAGCTGCATGCCGAGCAGCTCAGCGACCAGGGCGGCGCGGCGCTGGCCGCCGAGTTCGACGCGCTGTCCTGCGACCATCTCGAGTACCTCAGTGACGAAGGCATCCGGGCGATGGCCCGCGCCGGCACGATCGCGGTGCTACTGCCCGGCGCCTACTACTTCCTGCGCGAGACGAAGCTGCCGCCGGTCGATGCGCTGCGTGCGGCCGGCGTGCCGATCGCGATCGCCACCGACCACAACCCCGGCTCGTCGCCGACGCTGTCGCCGCTGCTGATGCTGAACATGGCCTGCACGCTGTTCCGCCTGACGCCCGAGGAAGCGCTGCGCGGCTTCACCCAGCATGCCGCCCGCGCGCTGGGCCTGGCCGACCGCGGCATCCTCGCCGTCGGCCAGCGCGCCGACCTGGTGGCCTGGGGGCTGGACCATCCCAACCAGCTGGCCTACCCGTTCGGCCAGCGGCCCGACGCCCGGGTCTTCATCGCCGGGCAGGAGTTCATCGCATGACCGAGACGATCTACCACCTGCACCGCGGCACGGCGCCGCTGCTGGTCAGCCTGCCGCATGTCGGCACCCGGCTGCCCGAATGGCTGAAGCCGGCGCTGGTCGAGCGCGCGCTGGCGGTCGAGGACACCGACTGGCACCTCGAGCCGCTGTATGCCTTCGCCCGCGAGCTCGGCGCAAGCCTGATCGTGCCGGTGTGTTCGCGCTACGTGATCGACCTGAACCGCCCGAGCGAGAACGCGCCGATGTACCCCGGCGCCAACAACACCGAGCTGTGCCCGACCCGCTTCTTCACCGGCGATGCGCTGTACCGCGACGGCCAGGCACCGACCGACGCGCAGGTGCAGCAGCGGCTGGCCGGCTACTGGCGGCCCTACCACGACGCGCTGGCCGCCGAGCTGGCACGGCTGAAGGCAGCCCACGGCCACGCGGTGCTGTGGGACGGCCACAGCATCAAGTCGCGCCTGCCCTGGCTGTTCGACGGCGCCCTGCCCGACCTGAACCTGGGCACCGCCGAGGGCCACAGCTGCGCCCCGGCCTTGCGCAGCGCGCTGATGGCGGTGCTGGCCGGCCAGCAGGGGTTCAGCCATGTCACCGACGGCCGCTTCAAGGGCGGCCACATCACCCGCCACTATGGCCGGCCGCAGCAGGGCGTCCATGCGGTGCAGCTGGAGATGTGCTGGTCGACCTACATGGCCGAAGACCCGCCCTGGGTGTTGGACCCGGTGCGCGTCGAGCGTCTGCAGCCGCTGCTGCGCGCGCTGCTCGAGGCCTGCCTGCGCTGGAGCCCCGATGCCTGAGTCCACACCCGCCCCGATCTGGGCACCGATCTGGGCCCCACGTGCCTGGCTGCCCGGCGGCTGGCAGGCCGGCGTGCTGCTGCAGCCCGGCGCCGACGGCCGCTGGGCCCGCATCAGCGCCGGCGTGGCGCAGCCGCCGGCCGGCGCGAAGGCGCTGTCCGGCCCGCTGCTGCCGGGGCTGGTCGACGCCCACAGCCATGCCTTCCAGCGCGCCTTCGCCGGGCTGGCCGAACGCCGCGAGTCCGAGTCCGACACCTTCTGGTCGTGGCGCGACCGCATGTACCGGGTCGCGCTGCGCATCACGCCGGAGCAGCTGCAGGCGATCGCCGCGCAGCTCTACCTCGAACTGCTGCAGGGCGGCTACACCCAGGTCTGCGAGTTCCATTACCTGCAGCACCAGGGCGACGGCCGGCCCTATGCCGATCCGTTGACGCTCGGCTGGGCGCTGGCCGACGCCGCCGCCGAGGCCGGCCCGGGCCTGACGCTGATGCCCGCGCTGTACGAACGCGCCGGCTTCACGCAGCCCACGCTGCGCGAAGACCAGCGCCGCTTCGCGACGACGGCCGACAGCGTCTGGGCAGCAGCCCGGCGCATCGCCGCCAGCGGCCGGCCGCTGGTGAACGCCGGCCTGGTGCTGCATTCGCTGCGCGCCGCCGCGCCGGCCTCGGTGCACCGGCTGCGCAACCTGGCCGATGGCTTCACCGGGCCGATCCACATCCATGTCGCCGAGCAGACCGCCGAGGTCGACGACTGCCTCGCGGCGACCGGCCAGCGCCCGATCGAATGGCTGGCCCGGCAGGGCCTGCTCGACGCCCGCTGGCAGCTGGTGCACGCCACCCACACCGAGCCGGCGGAAATCGACGCGGTCGCTCGCAGCGGCGCCGGCGTCGTGATCTGCCCCAGCACCGAGGCCAACCTGGGCGACGGCCTGTGCGACCTGCCCGGCTGGCTGGCGGCCGGCGTGCCGATGACGATCGGCTCGGACAGCCATGTCGGCCGCGACTGGCGCGAGGAACTGCGCTGGCTCGACTACGGCCAGCGCCTGGCACAGCGCCGGCGCAACGTGGCCGCCGCGCCGGCCAGCGGCCAGCCGGCCACCGCGCAGCGGCTGTTCTCGCGCGTGCTGGACGCCGGCGCCGCCGCCTGCGGCGAGCCGGCCTGGGGGCTGGTGCCGGGCGCCCGCGCCGACGCGCTGGTCGCCGACCCGCAGGACCCGGCATTGCTGGGCATCCCGGGCGTCCGCTGGCTCGACGCCCAGGTCTTCTCGAGCCCGGTGCGGCCCTGGCGCGACGTGATGGTCGCCGGCCGCTGGGTGATCGAGGACCACCACCACCCGCAGCAGGACGTGATCGCCCGCCGCTTCGAGGCGGCGATGGCCGGGCTGTGGCAGGCGGATTGACGCCCATCAACGCGGCCGGCGTCGAAATCCCCCTCTGGCGCTCCGGCCGCGTCATGATCGCCGGGTCATGGACGCCAGCCCTTCGACCGCTTCGACAGCCGCCGGCTTCACCGAGGCCGACCTGTGCGAACAGGTCGCCGCGACGGTGGCCGACCTGCAGCGCGGCCTGCCGATGCGTGGCGGCGTGACGCTCGCCAGCTCGCTCGACCGCGACCTCGGTCTCGACAGCCTGGGCCGGGTCGAGCTGCTGCTGCGCATCGAGCGCGCGGCCGGCGTGGCCTTGCCCGAGGACACGCTGCAGACCGCCGAGACGGTGGCCGACCTGTGGCGTGCGGTGCAGCAGGGCCGCCCGCAGGGCACCGCGGCGCCGGCGGCCCCGGCGCCTGCCGAGGCCGCGGCGCCGGCGAGCGACGCGTCGATCGGCGCGACCACCGGCCTGGCCCTGCGGCAGGCCCGGACGCTGCTGCAGGTGCTCGACGCCCACCGGCAGGCGCAGCCTGAGCGCACGCACATCGTCGTGCTGGCCGACGGCGGCGAGATCCGCATCAGCCACCGGCAGCTCGCCGACGGCTCGGACGCGATCGCCGCCGGGCTGCAGCCGCGGCAGGCGGTGGCGATCATGCTGCCCACCTTAGTGGGGCTCGGGTCGGGCTGCTCAGCGTACGCCGTTCGGTCGGCCGGACAGCGCCGCAGACAAGTCAGTGGCAGGCCAAGGAACAACCGGCCCGTGCGCGCAGCGTCAAATCCCGGGCTTCAGCCGCCACGCCGAGTGCCCGCCGCAATTCGGCGACCTGGCTGCTGACCCTGCCGGTGAACCGCTGTCCTGCTGGGCTGTTCGGGTGCGAGCCGAAAGTCGGGTTCGCCGATCGTGACGAAGGCCAGGCCTTCGGTGTCGCCCGCCTCGAGTGTCCTGGCTCGGGCAAGTCGCAGCGCTTCTGGCACGGTGTCTCCATGCACCAGGCGCTCATAGAAGACGGCCATCACCCGTGCCGAGCCCGCGTCGCTGACCATGCCGCAACAGCCGACGAACGAGGTCACGCCGCAGCGCAGGGCCAGCGCTGCGAGGCCACGATCTTCGGGAGGATCGCCGTGCTGTTCGGGGGCGGTAAGGTGCTCTGGCGTGATCCGGGCATCGCGGTCGAGGTCGAGGGGGAAGAACGCCGAGTGGTGCGTGCTGATCACCAGCAGCGATGGGGGATGGCGGGAAAGCAGCGGCGCAAGTTCGGTGCCGAGGACCATCCTGTCCCAGAAGTAGAGATAGGCATCCTGGGGGTCTGCCCAGGCGTGTCCGCCGAAGTGCACGAGGTCGTAATGCCCCTGCGCGAGTTCGGATACCAGGCGCTCAGCCGTCGCGTCCGGCCCGGACAGCCGGGTGACGACCGCCCGCAGCGGCCGCGCGCGCAGCAGGCGCGCCGCGTGGTCGGCTTCGGCCTCAGCCTGCGGCAATGGGTCCATCCCGCCACCTTCGGCCGGTCCCGTGTAGCCCATGATCAGGGCATGCAGAGGCTTCGCGAGCAGCCGTCGGCCGCGTGCACCCGAGGAGAGGCCGACAGGCCGTCGAACGACCGCAGCACGCACACCAAGACAGCCGCCGACAAGCGACGTCCACTCCCACGGCAGCGGCTCGGTCCCGGGACTCGTCACCAGTTCGAGCGGATGCCCCCGTGGCCGCGCACCGAGTGCCTGACGCAGTCCTTCGGGGACGAGGCGCGTGAGCGCGGTGCCGGCGCGGCGCTGGCGCCGGTTCCACTCCTGCTGCGTGCCGGGCGGAACCAAGGTCTGGGCGACGCGCTCCCGCAACGTCTCGAATCCCTGCCAGGTCCGGGCCCCAATCCAGAGCGTCGTCTCGGCACCGTCGGCCGCGAGTGATCTGAGGTCGAAGTGAAGGCGATCACCGACCGTAGTGATCGTCAGCACATCATGCGGCGACGGCGGTGCCTGTTCGGCCGCGGGCGGCGCACGCTCGGGCCCGGGCACAGGCTCGCGAACGGTCAAGTCGGCCAGGGCGTCGAGGAACGCTAGGACGTCCTCGTGGCGACCCTCGGGGTAGGGAAGGACCCGAAGCCTCGCGGTCCGCCACAGCGTGTCCCGTTCCACCGGTCCGACGCCGCTCATTACTGCAAAGCGTGGCGGCACACGGCCGCGAAAGGCTGTCAGCTGTCCATCGAGCAGCAGCTTGAAATTGATGTCACTCAGGGAGTAGCCGACGAACACGACCGCGTGGGTCATCAAGATGCCGTTGATGCTCGCCTGGAATGCAGGATTTTCATGGACGACGCGGCGGTAGTCGTCCGCGGTCAGGACCAGCGACTCCGGTGTGCCCAGGTCACCATGTGCCTTGAGGATGAAGAACGCACCACGCAGCAGCAGATCGCCGTGGCGGTTGAGCTCGGCGCCTGTCGGCGCAGGCGGCCGGAAACCTCTCAGCCGTTCGTAGGCCCGTTCGAGCAGGTCGTCGAGATTCGTGGTGCCGACGCACGCAAAAGGCGTGCGCACAATTGCCAGGTGGGTCGGCGCCAGAGCGTTGCCCTGCGACAGTGCAGAGCGGACTGCCGCCAGATAGCGGCCACGACCGAGCGCATCGCGGCAAAACGCCGCGGCCTCCTGGTAGCGACCGTCCTGCGCAAGGCGCCGAAGCTCGACGGCATTGAGCGACTGCCGCTGGATCTCGGCTAAGGCGTCGAGATAGGAACCAGCACCCGATTGCCTGCCGCGTATGCGTTCAAGGCGCGCGACTTCCCGCTGGAACACCGCGGCACCTAGGCTTTGGCGGACGCGCTTCACGAGGGGATCGCTCTTCGCTGCGCGCAGGTCGTCGACGAGGCTGATAAAGCGACCGGAGGCAGGCTCGTCGGGATCGACGAAGATCTGCGGGTCCATTGCCAGCGGATTGGTCGCGGCGATGACCTGCTGCACCAGCCCGTTCCACGTCGGCAGCCCAGCGCCAACTGACAATCCGGAGCCAACGAACAGCGCGCAACGGCCGGCGCGGACGTAACTCGCAATCGCCCCGACCTCCGCCAGTTCCGCGGGCGAAGGATCCGGGGGCACGCTGTAGTCGATCGTCGACTCGACAACCAGTCTGTTCTGCGTCGACATTGCTGTGCCCTCACGCGTGTCGGGAATCAATCATAGAGGCGGCAGCTGACCCCCGGCGCAGGGCAATGCTGCTGCCCGAACTCTCGGCCGGTCAGGTCATTCGGGCCGTGGTGCGGTCGCCCGTGTTCGTTGTGCGGCGGCCCCGAGACTCGCGGCTTGGAGCCGTTGCAGCTGGAAGCGCT
This sequence comes from Burkholderiaceae bacterium, assembly GCA_016790515.1. Classification (GTDB taxonomy): domain Bacteria; phylum Pseudomonadota; class Gammaproteobacteria; order Burkholderiales; family Burkholderiaceae_C; genus Pseudaquabacterium. The sequence continues at coordinate 43,324 of JAEUOY010000156.1, forward strand.
TGCCTGTTACGAGGCAGGGGTCCGCCGTCATCGGCAGCTTCTCGGCGCCCTGAATGAGTCGGCCAAGAGGCGCACGTCCATGCAGAGCCAGTGTGGGGCTGGTGGCCGGTGCCCGCGCCAGCGCGCTGGTCGCCGACCCGCAGGACCCGGCATTGCTGGGCATCCCGGGCGACCGCTGGCTCGATGCCCAGGTCTTCTCGAGCCCGGTGCGGCCCTGGCGCGACGTGATGGTCGCCGGCCGCTGGGTGATCGAGGATCACCACCACCCGCGGCAGGACGTGATCGCCCGCCGCTTCGAGGCGGCGATGGCCGGGCTGTGGCAGGCGGATTGACGCCCATCAACGCGGCCGGCGCCGAAATCCCCCTCTGGCGCTCCGGCCGCGTCATGATCGCCGGGTCATGGACGCCAGCCCTTCGACCGCTTCGACAGCCGCCGGCTTCACCGAGGCCGAGCTGTGCGATCAGGTCGCCGCGACGGTGTCCGAGCTGCAGCGCGGCCTGCCGATGCGCGGCGGCGTGACGCTCGCCAGCTCGCTCGACCGCGACCTCGGTCTCGACAGCCTGGGCCGGGTCGAGCTGCTGCTGCGCATCGAGCGCGCGGCCGGCGTGGCCTTGCCCGAGGACACGCTGCAGACTGCCGAGACGGTGGCCGACCTGTGGCGCGCGGTGCAGCAGGGCCGCCCGCAGGGCACCGCGGCGCCGGCGGCCCGGGCGCCTGCCGAGGCCACGGCGCCGGCGAGCGACGCGTCGATCGGCGCGACCACCGGCCTGGCCCTGCGGCAGGCCCGGACGCTGCTGCAGGTGCTCGATGCCCACCGTCAGGCGCAGCCTGAGCGCACCCACATCGTCGTGCTGGCCGACGGCGGCGAGATCCGCATCAGCCACCAGCAGCTCGCCGACGGCTCGGACGCGATCGCCGCCGGGCTACAGCGCGCCGGGCTGCAGCCGCGGCAGGCGGTGGCGATCATGCTGCCGACCTCGCCCGAGTACTTCCACACCTACTTCGGCATCCTGCGCGCCGGCGGCATCCCGGTGCCCATCTACCCGCCGGCACGCGCCTCGCAGCTCGAGGACCATGTGCGGCGCCACACCGGCATCCTGGCCAACGCGCAGGCGCAGTTCCTGGTCAGCGTGCCCGAGGCGATGCGGGTCGCGCGGCTGCTGCAGGCCCGCGTCAGCGGGCTGCGCGAGGTGCTGACGCCGCAGCAGCTCGCCGACGGCAGCGGCAGGCCGCGACCGGTGGCGGTGCACGGCGACGACGTCGCGTTCATCCAGTACACCTCGGGCAGCACCGGCGCGCCCAAGGGCGTGGCACTGACCCACGCCAACCTGCTGGCCAACATCCGCGCGATGGCGCAGACCATCGCCGCGACGCCCGACGACGTGTTCGTCAGCTGGCTGCCGCTGTACCACGACATGGGGCTGATCGGCGCCTGGCTCGGCAGCCTGTACGTCGGCATGCCGCTGGTCGTGATGTCGCCGCTGGCCTTCCTGGCGCAGCCGCGGCGCTGGCTCGAGACGATCTCGCGCTGGCGCGGCACGCTGTCGGCGGGGCCGAACTTCGCCTACGAGCTGTGCCTGGCGCGGCTGGACGACGCGGCGCTGGCCGGGATCGACCTGTCGAGCTGGCGGCTGGCCTTCAACGGCGCCGAGGCCGTCAACCCCGACACCGTGCTGCGCTTCCGGCAGCGCTTCGCCGCCTGCGGCCTGCGGCCCGAGGCGGTGGCGCCGGTCTACGGGCTGGCCGAGGCCTCGGTCGGGCTGCTGTTCCCCCCGCTGGACCGCGGGCCGCTGATCGACCGTGTCGAGCGCGCGACCTTCGAGCGCGAGCACCGCGCGGTGCCCGCCGCGGCCGATGATGCCGCCGCGCTGCGCTTCGTCGCCTGCGGCCGGCCGCTGCCCGGCCATGAGGTGCGCATCGTCGACGCCGACGGCCAGGCCTGCGCCGACCGCCGCGAGGGCCGGCTCGAGTTCCGCGGCCCGTCGGCCACCCGCGGCTACTGGCGCAATCCCGAGAAGACCGCCCAGCTGTCCGACCGCGGCTGGCTCGACACCGGCGACCGTGCCTATGCCGCCGCGGGCGAGATCTTCGTCACCGGCCGGGTCAAGGACATCGTGATCCGCGGCGGGCGCAACCTGTACCCGCAGGAGATCGAGGACGCGGTCGGCGCGGTCGACGGCGTGCGCAAGGGCTGCATCGCGGTGTTCGGCGTCGCCGATGCGCGCAGCGGCACCGAGCGGCTGGTGGTGCTGGCCGAGCAGAGCCTGCGCAGCGCGCGCGACGCCGCCGCGCTGCGCGAAGCGGTGGCCCATGCGGTGGTCGACGCGATCGGCGAGCCGGCCGACGAGATCGTGCTGGCGCCGCCGCACACCGTGCTGAAGACCTCGAGCGGCAAGGTGCGGCGTTCGGCCTGCCGCGAGCTCTACGAGCAGGGCCGCATCGGCGCCGCGCCACTGAGCGCCCGGCGGCAGTGGCTGCGCCTGGCCATCGGCGCCGTGGCGCTGCGCGGGCGTGCGGCGGCGAACGCGGTGGCCGATGCGCTGTTCGGCCTGCGCGCCTTTGTGCTGTTCTGGCTGCTGGCGCCGCCGGTGTGGCTGTTGGCGATCTGCATGCCGACCCCTGCCGCCGCGTGGACGCTGTGCCGCGCTGCCGCGCGCACGCTGCTGCGCGGGGCCGGCGTGCCGGTGGCGGTAGGCGGGCTCGAACACTGGCCGCACGACCAGCCCTGCGTGCTGGTCTGCAACCACGGCAGCTACCTCGACGGCGTCGTGCTGGCCGCCGCGCTGCCGCGGCCCTGCGCCTTCGTCGCCAAGCGCGAACTGGCCTCGCAGTGGATCGCCGGGCCATTCCTGCGCCGGCTGGGCGTGCAGTTCGTCGAGCGCTTCGACGCCCGGCGCAGCGCCGACGATGCCGAGCGCCTGGTGCAATCGGTCGGCGGCGAGCGGCCGCTGCTGGTGTTTCCCGAGGGCACCTTCCGCGCCGGCGTGGCGCTGCTGCCGTTCCACCTCGGCGCATTCCTCGCCGCGGTGCAGTCGAATGCGGCGGTGCTGCCGCTGACGCTGACCGGCACGCGCGAACTGCTGCCCGACGGCCACTGGTGGCCGCGGCGCGCCACGCTGGCGCTGCAGGTCGATCCGGCGATCGAGCCGGCAACCGTCGACGACCCCTTTGCCGCCGCGGTGCGGCTGCGTGACGCGGCGCAATCGGCGATCGCGCGGCGGCTGGGTGCCTGGGCCGAGCGCTGACAAGTTGTGAACGAACCCGACATGCCCCCTCGTGCCGCCAGAACACACCGGCTCGGCGTTGCAAATGCTCGCCGCAGCCCGAGCTACGGCTGCGCTTTGCGCCTTGATCGGGCGCGTTCTTGCGGCCCGCTCGGGCACGCCGGATTCATTCACACCTTGTGATGCGGCTCGGCATCCAGGACGCCGCGGGCGGCGGGGACCCGGCCCGATGGCTCGGCCAGCGGCCGCAGAAGCCCCGGTGCACTCCGGCAGCGAGGCCAGCCCGTACAGCACTGGTAGCGCGCTGCGCTCGTAGATCTGCGCGAGCGCCGAGTTCACGGCCTGCTGCATCGCCCAGTCACCGCGCGGCAGCGCGATCGCATAAGGCTCGTAGGACAGCGCGTCGGCCATCATCGACAGCGCCTTGGGATCCTTCTCCTCGCTCGCCAGGCCCATCGGCAGTACGCGGTCGCTGGCGAAGGCGTCGATGGCGCCGGCCTCCAGTCGGGCGAGCCCGTCGCCGCGCGACTTCACCGGCACCACCGCGGCGGTGACCCCCTTGGCCTTTGAGGCCGTTGCCAGCGCCAGCGAGGGCGCCAGCCAGGGTGCGGCCAACAGGACTTCGAGGCGGGACAGGGGTCGATGCTCCGGGTGTTCGATGGCGCGCTGGTGCAGTACTCGGCGGCGGGGCTGCGCATTCCAGGGGCGGGTCGGGCGCCAGCCCGGACAGGGCCGGCGCGTGCCCGCCGCTGCGGCCCGGGCGCCGCGTCGATTCAGAGGCTGTGATGAATTCGAGCGTGCCCGAGCGGCGCCCCCAAACGCACCCGATCTAGGCGCAAAGCGCAGCCATAGCTCGGGCTATGGCGAGCATTTGCAACGACGAGCGGGGGTGTTTGGGGGTGTCGAGCGGGCATGATCGAAAAATCACAGCCTCTCAGGCTATCCTGCCGCCTTCGTCGCTACCTGGAGGCAAGAGATGACCGATCCGACCGATCCGACCGCGCCGGCGGGGAATGCCGGATCTTCCCTGCCGCCCGAAGAGGAGGCGATCCGCGAGCGGGTGCGCGAGCTGACGGCGCAACTGCTGGCCGGGGGCCGGCTCGACACCGAGAGCGTCACGCAGGTCATGCGCTCGCTCAGCGGCGGCAGCTACAAGCCGCCGCTCGACGGCGCGCCGGCGCGCGAGGCCTTCGCGCAGGCGATCGGCAGCCTCGCCGAGGCCCTGCAAGACTCGGCCCAGGCCGCGCACGCGGCGCTGCAGGCGATCGCGACGCGGGGCCAGGACTTTTCCGACAACGACGTGAAGAACGCGTTCGCGGCGCTCGAGAAGCTGCAGCAGGATTACGTCGCGGTCACCAACCGCATCGCCGACGCCACCAGCGGCAACCTGCGCCGCGAGTTCGCCGAGCTCACGCTGCACGCGCAGCGCGTCGGTGCCGATGCCGGCGTGCGCATCGCCCAGATGGTGAGCGAGTTCGCGAATCGCCTGAACGGCACCTACCGCTCGGTGTCCGCCCCTGGCTTCGGCTCGGTGCGCCAGTACAGCGCCAACATGTCGCTGCTGACCAGCGGCCTGCTGGCCGGGTTCGCCGACGCGCTGCGCCAGCAGGCGGAAAAACCCAACAAGGCAGGCTAGTCGTGCGAGACGCTGGCGCGGTGCGGGACCTGCCGCGCCTGCGCGAGATCAGCCTGGTATTCATCCGCCACGGGCTCGGCGATCTGGTGCGGCGCTTCGGTGCCGCCAGGCTGCTGGAGCGCGCGGGCGAGATGCTCCACTGGGGCCAGGATTCGCGCAGCGCCCCGCTCGAGACGCAGCAGCGCGTGCGCCTGGCCTTCGAGCAGCTCGGCCCCACCTTCGTCAAGCTGGGCCAGATGCTGTCGATGCGCGAGGATCTGCTGCCGCCGAAGTGGACCGAGGAACTCGGGCGCCTGCGCAGCAAGGCCGAGCCGGTGCCGTTCGACCAGATCCTGCCGGTCATCGAGCAGGCGCTGGGCGGGCCGGCCGACGCGGTCTTCGTCGATCTCGAGCACAGGCCGGTGGGCGCCGGCTCGATCGCCCAGGTGCATCGCGCGCGTCTGCGCCGCGGCGGCACGGTCGTGCTGAAGGTACGGCGCCCCGGCGTCGCGGCCAAGATCGAGGCCGACCTGAGGCTGCTGTCGCGTCTGGCGCGCTTCGTCGAGAACGAAGTGCCGGACGCCCGCCGCTTCCAGCCGGTGCGCGTGGTCGAGGAGTTCCACCGTTCGCTGCTGCGCGAACTGGACCTCGCCCACGAGGCGCGCAACATCGAGCGCCTGGCGCGCAACTTCAGCGGCGAGCCGCATGTGCTGATCCCGCACGTCTACCCGCAGTGGACGAGCGAGGCGATGAACGTGCAGGAATACATCGAGGGCATGAACGACGAGGACGTCGACGCGCTGCAGCGGGCCGGCTTCGATACCCGGCTGCTCGCCCGGCGCGGGGTCGACAACGTCCTCAAGATGATCCTCGAGGACGGCTTCTTCCAGGCCGACCCGCACCCGGGCAACGTGATCTACCTGCCGGGCAATCGCATCGCGATGATCGACTTCGGCATGGTCGGGCGGCTGTCGCAGGCGCGCCGCGACCAGATCATCGACCTGCTCCTCGGCATCACGCGCCGCGAGAGCGGGCCGATGGTCGAGGTGCTGCTCGACTGGGCCGGCGAGGACGCCGTCGACGAGGACCAACTCGCCGCCGACGCCGAAGACCTGGTGACCGACTATGCCGACCTGCCGATCAAGGACATCCGCATCGGCGAGCTGATCCACCGCATCACGGCGATGATGCGCGCCCACGGCACCGTGCTGCCGTCCGACCTGACGCTGATGTTCAAGGCGCTGATCACGCTGGAATCCAGCGGCCGCCGCTACGACCCCGACCTCGTCCTCGCCGACCGGCTGAAGCCCTTCGTCGAGCGCTCGATCGCGGCGCGCTACGCGCCGGCGGAAATCGGCCGCCGCGGCGGCGCCGGGGTCGGCCGCTTCGTCGACCTGATGCGCGAGATGCCGGGCGACCTCGCGCGCCTGCTGAAGGATGTACGGCGCGGCCGCCTGCGCATCGACATCGATCTGAAGCGGCTCGACAGCTTCCAGCGCCGGCTCGACCGCACGATCAACCGCACCACCATCGGCATCATGACCGCGTCGGTGGTCGTCGGCTCGTCGATCGTGATGACGGTCAGCTCCGGACCGCAGGCCTTCGGCATGCCGGTCCTGACGATCCTCGGGCTGCTCGGCTACCTGCTGGCCTTCGTCAACAGCATCTGGGTCATCGTCTCGATCTGGCGCGGCGGGCGCGAGTGATGGCGCGAGCGACGGCGCGCGCTGTGCCGGGCGCCGATGACGTTCACCGCTCTGGGGCGCCGCGGTCGGCCGCGTCTGCCGTCTCGGCCGCAGCCTGCCCGCGCGCCACGTCCACCCCCATCAGCAGCGCCAGCCCGAGCACGAAGAACGCGCCGGTCGAGAGGATCGCCAGCCGGTGGTTGCCGGCGGTCAGCAGCGTGACCAGGCCGTAGGTCAGCGGCCCGATGATTGCCGACAGCCGGATCGCGAAGGTCCAGATGCCGAAGAACTCGGCGCGCCGCGCCGCCGGCGCGAACAACCCGGCCAGCGCCCGCCCGGCCGACTGGCTGCTGCCCATGCACAGCCCGGCGATCACCGCGGCGACCCAGAACAGCCCGGGCCCGGTGGCCGCCACGGCCAGCGCGATCATCACGATCCAGCCGGCCAGCGTGATGCCCAGCGCCAGCCGGTGGCCGATGCGGTCCTGCACGTAGCCCCACGAGAAGGCGCCGATCGCGGCGGCGATGTTGACGAGGAAGATCAGCGCCATCGTCTGCGTCTGCTCGAACTTCATCACCTGCTCGGCATACACCGCCGACAGCGCGATCACCACCGAGATGCCCGCCTGGTAGGCCACCGCGCAGGCCAGCAGCGCGCTGAAGTCGCGAAACCGCCGCGCCTGCTGCCCGGTGGCGCGCAGCCGCGCCAGCGACGCGCGCAGCCCGGCCTCGCGCAGGCCATCGTGCAGCGGCACCGGCTGCGGCAGCGCGCGCTCGCGCAGCAGGGCGAAGGTGGCGATCGCCGCGACGCCGTAGATGCCGGCGGTGATCCCCATCGTCACCGGCACGAACTGCGCCGCCGGGATGCCCCTGGCCTGTGCCCACAGCACGTAGGCCAGGCTCAGGCCCAGCGTCAGCATGCCGCCGAAGTAGCCGAAGCTCCAGCCCCAGCCCGACACCCGGCCCAGGCTGTCCTGGCGTGCCAGCTCGGGCAGGAAGGCGGCGATCAGCGACTCGCCGTAGGTGTAGAACACGTTGGACAGCACGATCGCCACCACCGCCCAGGCCACGTCGCCCGGCCCGGCGCCGGCCAGCGCCGCGGTGCCCAGCACGCAGCCGATCGTGGTCAGTACCAGCAGCCGCTTCTTCGCCGCGCGCAGGTCGGCGTAGGCGCCGATGGCCGGCATCGTCAGCATCACGATCACGCTCGCGGCAGCCAGCGCCGCGGTCCAGGCGAAGGTCGCCCAATCGGCACCGCCGGCCACGCCGCCGACGAAGTAGGCGCTGAACACCGCCGTCAGCACGACGGTGGTGTAGCCCGAGTTGGCGAAGTCGTACATCGCCCAGCCGAACACCTCGCGCTTGCGCACGCCGGGGTTCAGCGCGTCCTGGGAGAAAAGGGCCATGAGGACTCCGGTCGGATGGCGGTGCGAAGTATCACCGCTGGCCGCGGGCCGCCGCGGCGGCCCGGGCGTCAGCCGGCCCGGGCCGGACTCACCTCGACCGGGATCCCGGTCATGTGCGACTGGTTGCTGATCGGCTCGAAGGCCCCCGGGCCCGAGGGCAGCAGCAGGTTGCAGTTGACGCCCGGGCTGCGCTGGGCGACCGACAGGCCGGGGCTCGCGCCCTGGCCCCAGCCGTGGGTCATCGCGACGACGCCGGGCATCAGCTGGTCGCTGAGCCTGACCGCGGCCTCGATGGCGCCGAAGCGGTTGGCGATGCGCACGCGCTCGCCGTCGGCGATCCCGCGCGAGCGCGCGTCGTCCGGGTGCATGAACAGCGGGTTGTGGTCGCGCCCCTGGGCCTTCAGCTTGGGCAGGTTGGCGTACCAGCTGTTGAGCATGAAGGCGTCGCGCTTGCCGATCAGCTTGAGCTGGCCGGGCGGCTCGGCGGCCAGTTCGTCGAAGATCGCGTCCATGCGTGCGATCGCCTCGGCGAAGGCCTGGGGGCAGCAGTCGACGCGGTGGTCGTCGGTGGGCAGGTGTTCGTCGAAGAAGGTCTCGGGCCGGGTGCGCTCGAACAACAGCACGCCCGCCTCGCGCAGCGCCGCCATCGACTGCCCGCGCGAGCGCAGCATCGCGTCGACGCGGGCCCAGAGCTCGGGCGGCGCGGCCTCGCCGTCCAACCCGTCCAGCCCGTCCAGCGGCGAGCGCAGCCCCAGGCGCTGTGCCAGCCGGCCGTAGATCCACCACTCGGGCCGGCGCTCGAAGGCCGGCGACACCACCGCTTCGCTGAACTGCACCGAGGGCTGGTCCTGCAGACCCAGGCCGGTGAGGTTGATGTCCTCGCGCTCGTAGGCGCCGGCGGCCGGCAGGATGTAGTGCGCGTACTCGGCGGTGGCGTTGCGATAGATGTCGACGCAGACCAGCAGCTCGAGGCTGGCGAAGGCCTTGCGCAGCCGCGCCTCGCCGGCGATCGACAGCACCGGGTTGCCGGAGTTGACGAACATCGCGCGGATCGGCGCGTCGGGGTTCAGCACGTGGTCGGCCAGCAGCGTGCCCGGCAGCGCGATGCCCACCCCGCCGGGCTGGCGCATGCGGCCGAAGGGCCCGTCGACCATCGCCCGCGGCCCGTTGGCGCCGGCGGCGGTGCTGCGCGCATAGAAGCCCTGCGAATAGAAGTTGCCGCCCGGCCGGCCCAGGTTGCCGGTGACGAAGACCAGCATGTGCAGCAGCCAGTAGGCCAGCGTGCCCTGGCGGCCCATGTTGACGCCGGTGGACAGGTGGGCGCAAGCCGCCGGCGCCGCGGCGAAGTCGCGCGCCAGCGCGCGGATGGTCTCGGCCGCGATGCCGGTCACCGGCGCGACGCGCTCGGGCGTCCACGGCGCGATGAAGGCACGGAGCGCCTCGACGTTGCGGCCATGGCGCTGCAGCGCCGCCGCGTCGAAGCCGGGGCCGCGGTCGATCGCGTGCAGCATCGCGGCGAGCAGGTAGACGTCGGTGTCGGGCTTGATCGGCAGCAGCTCGCCGGCAATCGCCGCGGCCTCGATGCGGCGCGGGTTGACGTAGACGATGCGCGCGCCGCGGGCCTGTGCGTCCTTCAGCCGCTGCATCGGGTGCGGCATCGAGACGAAGGACAGGTGCGAGACGGCCGGGTTCTCGCCGAACAGCACGATCAGGTCGGAACGATCGATATCGGGCAGCGGGTGCAGCGTGCGCGTGCCGAACACCGCCTCGGACCCGGCGAACTTGTTGGCGCAGTCCTGCGTGCCCGAGCTGAAGCCGGTGCGCACGCCGAGCTGGCCCAGCAGGCCGCCGAAGGCGGGGCCGAACAGGCTGTTGAACGCGGCCGGGTTGCCGGTGTAGCTGGCCACCGCGCCGGGGCCGTCGCGGTCCAGGATCGCACGCAGCCGGGCGGCGATGTCGGCCAGCGCCTCGTCCCAGCCCACCGGCTCGAAGCGCCCCGGGGCCACGCGCCTGAGCGGGACCTTCAGGCGGTCGGGGTCGTTGTGCAGGTCGGCACCGTACAGGCCCTTGTTGCAGACATAGCCCCGGCTGACCGGATGCGCGCGGTCGGCGGCCAGCGCCACCAGCCGGCCGTCCTCGACGGTGGCGACCAGGCCGCAGGCCGGTTCGCACACCCGGCAGAACGTCCGCTTCTGGGTCCACTTCTGCTCGATCATCGCCGCGTCTCCCGCTGCGCAGCGTCAGCGCGGCGCCATGCGGATCGCACCGTCCAGCCGCACGCACTGGCCATTGAGGTAGGTGTTGCGGGCCATCTCCAGCGCCAGGCTCGCGAACTCCTCGGGCTTGCCCAGGCGCTTCGGGAACGGCACCGACGCGCTCAGGCTGTCCAGCACGTTCTGCTTGGCGCCCAGCATCAGCGGCGTCGCGAAGATGCCGGGCATGATCGAGTTGACGCGGATGCCCAGGTCCGAAAGATCGCGCGCCATCGGCAGCACCAGGCCGTTGACGCCGGCCTTGGCCGAGGCATAGATGACCTGGCCGATCTGGCCGTCCTGCGCCGCCACCGACGCGGTCAGGATGATCGCGCCGCGCTCGCCGTCCTCGAGCTGCTGCATCGCCGCCATGCCCTCGGCCGACAGCGAGGCCAGGCGGTAGCTGGCCACCAGGATGCCCTGCACGCCGTACTCGTAGTCGGCGGTGGGCAGGCGCTCGAGTCGGCCCTTCTCCTTGTTGAACGCCAGGGTCTTGCCGCGCCGCGAGGTCATCGCGCAGTGCACCAGCAGGCGCTCCTGCCCGTGCGCCGCGCGGGCCTTCGCGAAGCCGGCGACCACGCTGTCCTCGCTGGTGATGTCGACCTTGCAGAACAGGCCGCCGATGGCCCGGGCCACCTCTTCGCCCTGGGCCTCGTTGACGTCGAAGATCGCCACCTTGGCGCCGGCGCCGGCCAGCGCCACCGCAGCGGCCCGCCCCAGGCCCGAGGCCCCGCCGGTGACGACGGCGGCCGTGCTCGAATCGATGATCATGGTTGCTTGCCCCTCAAACTCGAGTTGAAAGGCCGCATCATGGATCGGTCGAGGCGCGAGAGGGTGTCGCCAGCGGGCCAGGCAGGACATCACGGACTTCGGTGATTGCCCGGCTCCTGCATGAGGAGCTCGCTGGCCGACACGATCCAAGCCGCTGCGAGCCATCCGTCTGCCTGGGAATTGCGGTGCGGATGCGCGTGCGCTATGCTTCCATAATTAACCGTCCATTAGAGGGCGATATCAAGATGAAGCCAATGCCTGTGCGGTCGCGCACCTCCCCCAACTCGTCGTCTTTGCCCGTCACGATTCTCGTGGACGGCAGTGCGTTGTTCCTCGCTGCGCGAGCTGCGGGCGACGGTCGTCCCTTGGACTATCGAAATTTGGTCGACCTACTGTGTGGGCAGATTGAAGGGCTCCACCCCCCTGGTCGAGAAGTCGACGGGCGGGCTTCGACCTGGGTCATGTGGACCTCTGCGACGGCTGAGAACGCCGGCCAGAACCGGTTCCTTGAGTTCGCAGAGAAGGAATTGTTGTGGGCCGTGCGGCGCGTCAGTCCGGCAGATAGCTTCATGATCGATCCGTCCAGCGTGCTCGGCTTGATCGGAGACTCGCGCTCGACGAGTCGACTGATCAGGTTTGACAGCCAGATCGCCTTCGCGATGGGGCGCCTCGCGGACCAGCAGCGCTTGGTGGTCTTGTCTGACAGCTACCCGCTGGCGGCGACCTTACAGCGCGCCAAGCACTTGCGGCAGTCTTCGTCTGCAAACAACACCCTTGCCTTTTTTGGGGCGGCGCTCGATCCGCGCTGGCAGCGGCTGCTGCGAGACCCATCCAAGTTCGAGATCGACTTCCTTGATCTCGACGATCACGAGGCCTACCTGTTCGGTGGCGGAAAGGAGATTCGGCGCGCCCTGCAAGGCGCAGATGACTTGCCCTTCTAGCGGGCATTGCGGGACTTGAGTCCCGACTTGTTCTTGCTTTCAAGGTCGCATTAGAGCGATCGTTATTCGGAGATCTTTCATGAATCATCACGGCCAAGACCTGGCCAAGTTGATCGCGCACGCGCGTACGCTTGGCATCACTGTTCGGCCTTTGCGCCGCACCGGCGAGCTGCAGTTCTCCCACCCGTCCGTGCCCACCCGTCCTCGCGTCAATGGACGGCGCAAGGATGCGCCCCGACACGCCTCGTCGTTTGTAGACCTCGTTGAGAAGCGGCTCGCAGACCCAGACGAAGGCAAGTAACCCCGCCAGGACGAGTTCAGTGCCTCGACTTTTCTCTCGCGTGCCCCGAGAGAGAAGTCGACGGCCCGGCTTCGAGCATGGCGGGTGACCGGGGCGGCGATCTGGCCGGCGCCGCACCGAGCCCAGCGACCTGCAAGCCGGACAGTTCGCCAAGCGGGCCTCGTTCACGCGCAGTGTGAAGGAATCAGGGCCCGCTTTTCCCGGGCACGGGAAAGTGCCGCCGCGTGCTTCAGCCGGCTATGCCGGCCTGACCGCGTTGCGTCAGGGATGGCAGCCCGAAAGTGTCGAGACGCTGGGCCTTTGACAGCGGCTCGACGAGCAGCGCAACAGACCGACCCCGCGCAGCGGGGACACGCCCACCCAAGGCGCAACCGCGGCCGAACAGGCCACGCCGAAAGAATCTGGCAAGAATCTGGCAACAGCGGGAGGAAGAAAAAAGCGCCTAGAGCCAACTTAGCTCTAGGCGCTTGATTTCTATGGATATTTTGGTGGGCCCTGTAGGATTCGAACCTACGACCAACGGATTAAGAGTCCGCTGCTCTACCAACTGAGCTAAGAGCCCTGAAATCTGTACCGAACTTTTGATCCGGTGGTGGGTCGTGCGTGACTCGAACACGCGACCAACGGATTAAAAGTCCGCTGCTCTACCGACTGAGCTAACGACCCGTCTCGTGTAGAGCGCGCCATTCTAGCATGCGTTTTTGCCCGTTCTCGGCGGGCTCAGGCTGCGCCGATGCATCGACGGATCGCCTCGCCGGCGGCCACCAGGCCGAAGGTGGCGGTGACGGTCACGCTCGAGCCGTAGCCCTGGCAGTTCAGCGTGCCGTCGACCGCACAGGCCGCATCGCCCAGCGGCGGCGCGACGCTCTCGCGCGAGAACACGCAGCTCAGCCCGATGCGGCCGTGCCGTGGCGCGCCCTGCCTGCGCAGGCGCTGGCGCAGCGCGGCCAGCAGCGGGTCGTGCGTCACCTCGGCCAGGTCGGCCAGGTCGACCTTCTGCGGGCTGCGCTTGCCGCCGGCCGCGCCGACGCAGACCGCGGCGGTGCCGGTCTGCAGGGCCCAGGCCGCCAGCACCAGCTTGGCCGCGCTCTGGTCGCAGGCATCGATCAGCAGGTCCACCGGTGCCGGCAGCAGCGCCGGCCAGTTGTCGGCAGCGGCGAACTCCTCGACCGCCAGCACCTCGCAGCCGGGGTGGATATCGGCAATGCGCCGGCGCAGGGCCTCGGCCTTGGCCATGCCCAGCGTGTCGCCGAGCGCCTGCACCTGGCGGTTGATGTTGGACTCGGAGACATGGTCCAGGTCGATCAGCACCAGCCGCGCGACGCCGCTGCGCGCCAGCGCCTCGGCCGCCCACGAGCCGACGCCGCCCAGCCCCACCACCGCGATGCGCGCCGCGCGCAGCCGCCGATAGCCGGCGTCGCCATGGAGCCGGCGCAGCCCGCCGAAGCGACGCTCGAGGTCGGCGTCGTGCAGGCCGACGTCGGTCGGCGCGTTCAAGCCGTGCGCTCCAGCCGCCAGACCTGCCAGCGCAGCGCGCCCCAGGCGCCGGCGACGATGCCGGCCACCGCGATGAAGCTGCCCAGCGACAGCGTCGACAGGCCGGACAAGCCCTGACCGACGGTGCAGCCCAGCGCGGTGACGCCGCCCACGCCCATCAGCACGGCGCCGACCAGGTGGTTGGCGGTGTCCTCGACGCCGCGGAAACCCTCCCAGCGGAAGCTGCGGCCGGCCAGCGCCACCGCGGCACTGCCGATCACCACGCCCGGCACCAGCACCATGCCCAGCGTCAGGCGCCGGCTGGCGTCGCTGGTGTACATCAGGCCCTCGATCACGTAGCCCAGCGGCGCGACGAAGCTGAACGACTCCAGGCGCCGCGAATTGGTCGCCAGGAAGGCCTCCTCCAGCGTCGCCGGATGCTCGTCGACATGGCCCATCACGCCCGACACCCACCACAGCGCGACCACCACGCCGCCGATGCCGAAACCGCCGATCAGCACCTCGGCGCTGCGGCCTTCGCGCCGCGCCATCGCCCAGGCCACCAGCGCGCCGCCGACCAGCGCGCCCAGCACCGCCGCGCGCCGGGCCGCGCTGCCGCCGAGCGCCGCGGCCAGCGTCGGCAGGTCCTGCCCGGCGCTCAGCGTCCACTGCAGCTGGTCGACCGTGGCCACCCGCAGCAGCGCGGTGGCGCCGCGCATCGTCGCCAGCGCCGACAGCCCCAGCACGACGAACACCACCAGCGCCTTCAGGTTGCCGCCGCCGATGCGCACCAGCGTCTTGCTGCCGCAGCCCGAGGCCAGCACCATGCCGAAGCCGAACAGCGCACCGCCCAGCGCCAGCGACAGCCACAGCAGCGCCGGCGCGGCGTAGATCGTGTCGGCGGCGCGGATCCAGCCCAGCGCCACCATCGTGTTGAAGCCGATGATCGCGACGCCGACCGCCAGCGCCCACATCCGCACCCGCGACCAGTCGCCCGTGTTCACGACGTCGGCGATCGCCCCCATCGTGCAGAAGTGGCTGCGCTGGGCGATCGCGCCGAAGGCGATGCCCAGCGCCAGCGCGGCCCACAGCACCTGCTGCTCGAGCGCGCGCAGCGCGGCTTCGGTGATCGCCATCTGCCAGGGCCTGGACGTGGCGCCGGTCAGCCCTTCAGGCTGCCCAGCCGTTCCTTGCCGGCGGCGGCGGCCTCGCTGGCGGGGTAGGCCTTGACCAGGTCGTCGATCGTCTTGCGCGCGGCGCGGGCGTCCTTCATCTCGATCTGGCAGTTGGCCATCGCCAGCATCGCCTCGGGCGTGCGCGGGTGGTTCGGCGAGCCGGTGACCAGCGCGCGGAACACGGCGACGGCGTCCTTGTAGTTCTTCTGCCCGTACAGCGCATTGCCCAGCCAGAAGCGGGCCGATTCGCCATAGCCGCTGCCCGGGTAGCGCTGCACGAAGGCACCCAGCAGCGCCGAGGCCTTGTCGAAGTCGCCGCTGCGCAGCGTGGCCAGGGCCTGGTCGTAGGCGCGCCGTTCGTCGGCTTCGGCGACGAACTCGCGGCCGTCGAGCGAGACCTTCTGTGGCTCCAGCGGCCGCAGGCGGTCGTCGATCGCCTTGGTCGAGCGCTGCAGCTCGGCCAGGTCGCGCGTCAGCTGCTCGATCGCGCCGCGCAGCTTGGCGTTGTCGGCACGCTGGGTCTCGAGCTGGGCGTTCAGGTCGAGCAGGCTGCGGCGCAGCTGGTCGGCCTGCTCGCCGCTGGACTTGGCCAGGTCGGCGACGCGGGCGCGGTTGGCCTCGTCGCCGGCCTGGATGCGGGCGCGCAGGTCGAGGATGGCCTTGCGCGCCTCCTCGTCGTCGAACAGCCCGGCCTGGGCGCCGCCGCCGGCCAGCGCCAGGGTGAGGCCGATCGCGAGGCCGACCGGCCCGAGCCAGCCGCCGGCGCCAGGCCGCAGCGTCTTCGGTCCAGCGGCCACGCTCAGCGGTCCTTCACTTCGGCACGCCGGTTGCGCGCCCACGCGGCTTCGTCATGGCCTTCGACGGCCGGTCGCTCCTCGCCATAGCTCACCGCCTCGACCTGGGTCTGGGTCGCGCCCAGCAGTTCTAGCGACTTGGCCACCGCCTCGGCCCGCTTCTGGCCCAGGGCCAGGTTGTATTCGCGGCCGCCGCGCTCGTCGGTATGGCCTTCGACCACCACGCGCTTGCCGCGGTTGGCCGCCAGCAGCTTGGCGTGGCCTTCGATCAGGCTGCGGAACTCGTCCTTGACGACGAAGCTGTCGTAGTCGAAGTAGACCACCCGGCCCAGCGCCGAGCTGCCCGCGCCGGCGCCCGCGCTGCCCGGCAGGTTGACCGTGGCCACCTGCGACTGCGGCGCGCCGCCGGTGCTGCCGGCCGCGCCTGCCGAGCCGGCCGCGCCGGCCGGGTTGACCGGCGTCGGGGTGCGGCTTTCGATCGGCGTCTCGTCGAGCTTGGTGGTCGAGCCGCAGCCCGCCAGCAGCCCGGCGGCCAGCGCGAGCGCCAGCGGCGCGGCCCAGCGGCGCTTGGGAAGTCTGATCATCGTCGTTGCTCCTCGTTCGTGGGCGGCGCGCAGGCCGCCCGGGGCGCCGGCTTCGTGCCGGCAGGACGCCGAACCCGCGGCAGGCCGGTTCGGGCTCATCGCCAGGATCATCGCCAGAATCATCGCCCGAAGGGCCCCCAGGCCGGTTCGCGCACATCCACCCCCGAGGACAGCAGGCGGGTCCTGATCTTGCCATCCAGAGTGGTGGTCATCAACACGTCGCGTCCGCCGCTGCGGGTGGCGTAGATCAGCAGCCGGCTGTTCGGCGAGAAGCTCGGGCTCTCGTCGTCGCTGGTGTCGGTCACCGCCAGCGGCGGCGCGCTGCCGTCCAGCGGCTGCAGCATCACGCGAAAGCCGTTGCCGCGGTTGACATAGGCCAGCCAGCGGCCGTCGGGGCTGATCGCCGGGCTGATGTTGTAGCTGCCGCTGAAGGTGATGCGCTCGGCCGCGCCGCCGGCCACCGGCATGCGGTAGATCTGCGGGCCGCCGCCGCGGTCGCTGACGAAGTACAGGCTCTGGCCATCGGGCCCGAAGGCGGCCTCGGTGTCGATCGAGCTGCTGGTGGTCAGCCGGCGCAACGGGTCGCCATCGAGATCCAGCAGGTACAGCTGCGACGGGCCGTCGCGCGACAGCGTCAGCGCCAGCCGCCGGTTGTCGGGGGCCCAGGCCGGCGCGCTGTTGCTGCCCTTGAAGCTGGCCACCGCCCGGCGGGCGCCGGTCAGCACGTCCTGCACCATCACCACCGCCTTGCCGGCCTCGAACGACACATAGGCCAGCCGGCGGCCGTCGGGCGACCAGGCCGGCGAGATGATCGGCTGCGGGCTGGCCAGCGCCACCTGGCCGCCCTCGCCGTCGGCGTCGGTGATGTGCAGCGCGTAGCGGTTGGCCGCCTTGGTCACATAGGCGATGCGGGTCGCGTTGACGCCGCGCTCGCCGGTCAGCCGCTCGTAGACCGCGTCGGCAATGCGGTGCGCGGCCAGCCGCAGGTCGGCCGGCTGCACTGCCAGCGCCTGGCCCAGCAGCTCGTCGCCCCGCACCACGTCCCACAGCTTGAAGCGCAGCTCGAAGCGGCCGTCGGCCAGCCGGGCGACCGAGCCGGCGACCAGCGAATCGGCGCCGCGGCCGCGCCACTCGGCGGCCTGCAGCGGGCTGCGTTCGTCGAGCGCGGCGCCGGCCTCGACGCTGCGGAACGCGCCGCTGCGCTCCAGGTCGGCACGCACGATCGCCGCGATCGCCTGGCCGCTGCGGTCCTCGTCGCGGAAACGGGCGATGGCGATCGGCAGCTGGGTCGCGCCGATGCCCGAGATCTCGACCCTGAACTGGGCCTGCACGGCGGGCGCGACGGTCAGCAGCGCGGCGGGAGAGGCGGCCAGGGCCGCGCTGAACAAGCGTCGTTGGATCGGCATCAGGACAATGGAGTCGGCCGCCGGGCCCCGGGTTCCGCCGCGCGGAGACCCGGGCCAGGCCGGCGCGCGCATTGTAGGCAGCGCCGCCGGGTGCACCGGGCCGGTCAGCGCAGCGCCCGGCGCCGCGCGGCCGCGCACAGCGCCACCGCGGTGTGGGCCTCGTCGATGACCCGGCCCATCGTGATGAAGCCGGCGGCCAGCTGGCGGCACAGCACGTCGTGGGTGTCGAGGTCGCCCATCGTCCAGCCGCCGCCGTGGAAGCAGACCAGCGCCGGCGCGGGGGCCGGCGCGGGGGCCGGCCGGTACAGCCGCTGCGGGATGGGCCCCTGCGGCCCCGGCGCCGCCAGGTCGCGCAGTTCGGCGACCGGTCGCGGTTCGGGCGGGGTGACGCCGCGGCGCTCCAGGCAGAAGCGGCGGGCGTCCAGCGGACCCAGCGTGTGGGTCGGCGGCACGCCGCGCTCGACCATCAGGTCGAGCAGGGCCTTGGCTTGGGGGAGTCGAGCATCTCGTCTCCTCGCGCCTGACGGGCCCGGCGCGGCGTCGCGGGCGGGTCAGCGCGGCTTGATCGCGCGGTGCCCGATGTCGCGCCGGTATTGCACGCCGTCGATGCGGATGCCGCTCAGGCGCTCGTAGGCGCGCTGCTGCGCCAGCTTGGCCGAATCGCCCAGCGCGGTGACGCACAGCACGCGGCCGCCGCTGACCCGCAGCGTGCCGTTGTCCAGCGTGGTGCCGGCGTGGAAGACCATCGCGTCCTCGGTGTCGGGCGGCAGGCCGGTGATCACGTCGCCCTTGCGCGGGTCTTCGGGATATCCGGCGGCGGCCATCACGACCCCCAGCGCGAAGCGGCGGTCCCAGTCGAGCTCGACCTTGTCCAGCGTGCCGTCGGTGGCGTGCAGCAGCACCTCGACCAGGTCGCTCTTCAGGCGCATCAGGATCGGCTGGGTCTCGGGGTCGCCCATGCGGGTGTTGAATTCGAGCGTCTTCGGCCGGCCCTGCTTGTCGATCATCAGACCGGCGTAGAGGAAACCGGTGAACGGGACGCCGTCCCTGGCCATCCCGGCCACGGTGGGCAGGATGATCTCCTGCATCGCCTTGGCATGCACGTTGGGCGTGACCACCGGCGCCGGCGAATAGGCGCCCATGCCGCCGGTGTTGGGCCCGGTGTCGCCGTCACCCAGGCGCTTGTGGTCCTGGCTCGAGGCCAGCGCCAGCACGTTCCTGCCGTCGACCAGCACGATGAAGCTGGCTTCCTCGCCCTGCAGGAATTCCTCGATCACCACCCGCGGCACGGCCAGCCCGTCGGCACCGGCGTTGTGCTGCACGCCCAGCCTGTCGTCGAGCAGCATGTAGTCGATCGCCTGGTGCGCCTCCTGCAGGCTCATCGCCACGACCACGCCCTTGCCGGCCGCCAGGCCGTCGGCCTTGACGACGATCGGCGCGCCGACCTGCTCGACATGGGCATGCGCCGCCGCGGCGTCGGTGAAGCTGGCGTACAGCGCGGTCGGGATGCCGTGGCGCTGCATGAAGTCCTTGGCGAAGGCCTTCGACGATTCGAGCCGCGCCGCCGCCTGCGTCGGGCCGAAGATGCGCAGGCCGCGGGCGCGGAACACATCGACCACGCCGGCCGACAGCGGCGCCTCGGGCCCGACCACCGTCAGCGCCACCTTCTCGCGCTGGGCGAAGTCGGCCAGCGCCGCCGGGTCGGTGATCGGCACGTTGTTCAGCCGCGGGTCGCGTGCGGTGCCGCCGTTGCCGGGCGCGACGTAGACCTGCTGTGCCCGGGCGCTCTGCGCCAGCTTCCAGGCCAGCGCATGTTCGCGGCCGCCGCCGCCGATCACCAGGATGTTCATTCGGTCTCGCCGATCTCGGCGTTGTGGAAGACGTCCTGCACGTCGTCCAGGTCCTCGAGCGCGTCCAGCAGCTTCTGCATGCGCTGGGCGTCCTCGCCGGCCAGCGCCACGGTGTTCTCGGCGCGCATCGTCACCTCGGCCACCTCGGGCTCGAGGCCGGCGGCCTCCAGCGCGTTCTTCACCGCCTCGTAGTCGGCCGCGGCGCACAGCACCTCGATCGCGCCGTCGTCATCGCCGATCACGTCCTCGGCGCCGGCCTCCAGCGCGACTTCCATCACCTTGTCCTCCGAGGTGCCGGGTGCGAACACGAACTGCCCGCAATGCTTGAACTGGAACGCCACCGAACCCTCGGTGCCCAGGTTGCCGCCGTGCTTGCTGAAGGCGTGGCGCACCTCGGCCACCGTGCGCACCCGGTTGTCGGTCATCGTGTCGACGATGATCGCCGCGCCGCCGATGCCGTAGCCCTCGTAGCGGATCTCCTCGTAGTTGACGCCTTCGAGCGCGCCGGAGGCCTTGTCGATGTTGTACTTGATGCGGTCGGCCGGCATGTTGGCGGCCTTGGCCTTGTCGATCGCCAGCCGCAGCCGCGGGTTGGCACTGGCATCGCCGCCGCCCTGGCGCGCCGCCACGGTGATCTCGCGGATGATGCGGGTCCAGATCTTGCCGCGCTTCTCATCCTGCCGGCCCTTGCGATGCTGGATGTTGGCCCACTTGGAATGTCCAGCCATGCTGGGGGTGCTCCTTCTTCGAAGGCTGGGAGTTTAAGTGGTGGCGGCCGCGGCGCGGCTAGACTGGCGCTGCACGCCAACGGAGTGTTGCCACCATGCCCGACCCGATCCTGATTGCCCGCCACGGCGACATCGAATGCCAGCTGCTGCCGGCGCTGGCCAACCGCCACGGCCTGATCACCGGCGCCACCGGCACCGGCAAGACGATCACGCTGCAGACGCTGGCCGAGAACTTCTCGAAGATCGGCGTGCCGGTGTTCATGGCCGACGTCAAGGGCGACCTGACCGGCATCAGCCAAGCCGGCGCGATCGGCCCGAAGCTGGCCGCAGTGCTGGCCGAGCGCGGGCTCGAGCCCCCCGAGCCGCTGGCCTGCCCGACCACGCTGTGGGATGTGTTCGGCGAGGCCGGCCACCCGGTGCGCGCGACGATCAGCGACATGGGCCCGCTGCTGCTGGCACGGATGCTGGCACTGAACGAGACCCAGGCCGGCGTGCTGAACCTGGTGTTCAAGATCGCCGACGACAACGGCCTGCTGCTGCTCGACCTGAAGGACCTGCGCGCGATGCTGCAGCATGTCGGCGACAACGCGAGCCAGTTCACCACCCAGTACGGCAACGTCAGCGCGGCCTCGATCGGCGCGATCCAGCGCGGGCTGCTGCAGATCGAGCAGCAGGGCGGCGACAAGTTCTTCGGCGAGCCGATGCTCGACATCGCCGACTTCATGCAGACGGTGGACGGCCTGGGCGTCGTCAACATCCTCGCCGCCGACAGGCTGATGAACGCGCCGCGGCTGTACGCCACCTTCCTGCTGTGGATGCTGTCCGAGCTGTTCGAGCAGCTGCCCGAGGTCGGCGACCTGGACAAGCCCAAGCTGGTGTTCTTCTTCGACGAGGCCCACCTGCTGTTCAAGGACGCGCCGGCGGCGCTGGTCGAGCGCATCGAGCTGGTGGTGCGGCTGGTACGCAGCAAGGGCGTGGGCGTGTACTTCGTGACCCAGAACCCGCTGGACGTGCCCGACACCGTGCTCGGCCAGCTCGGCAACCGGGTGCAGCATGCGCTGCGCGCCTTCACCCCGCGCGACCAGAAGGCGGTGAAGGCGGCGGCCAGCACGATGCGTGCGAAGCCCGGGCTGGACATAGCGACCGCGATCACCGAGCTGGGTGTCGGCGAGGCCCTGGTCAGCTGCCTGGACGCCAAGGGCCGGCCCTGCCCGACCGAGCGGGTGTTCGTGCTGCCGCCGGGCAGCCAGATCGGCCCGATCGGCGCCGAGCAGCGCCGGGCGCTGATCCAGGGCTCGCTGGTGGCCGGCGTCTACGAGAAGCTCGTCGACCGCGAGTCGGCCCACGAGATGCTGAAAGGCCGGGGGGCCGGCGCCGGCGACGGTGGTGGCGACGGTGGTGGCGAGCGCGGCCTGGCCGACGAGGCCCGGGCCGCCACGCGCGGCAGCGCCGGCACGCCGGCCGATGACGATGGCGGCCTGCTCGGCGGCCTGAAGGACATGGTCTTCGGCAGCACCGGCCCGCGCGGTGGCCGCCGGCCCGGGCTCGCCGAGGCC
>JAEUOY010000163.1 GCA_016790515.1 Burkholderiaceae bacterium
CCGAAGTCGTGGGTGATGAACAGCACGCCGGCGCCGTGACGGCGCTGCAGGTCGAGCACCAGCTTCAGGATCTGGGCCTGGGTCGTGACGTCGAGCGCGGTGGTCGGCTCGTCGGCGATCAGCAGCACCGGGTCGAGCACCAGCGCCATCGCGATCATGATGCGCTGGCGCTGGCCGCCCGACAGCTGGTGCGGGTAGCTCGCGACCATGCGCTCGGGGTCGGGCAGGAGAACCTCGCGGACGATCGCCAGCACCTTGTCGCGCCGCTCGGCCGGCGACAGCTTCGTGTGCTGCGAGAGCACCTCGTCGATCTGGTCGCCGCAGGTCATCACCGGGTTCAGCGCGGTCATCGGCTCCTGGAAGATCATCGACATGCGGGTGGCCCGAAGCTCCCGCAGACGCGACAAGGGTGCATGGGTGATGTCCTCGCCCTGCAGCAGGATCTGGCCGCCCTGGATCGGCAGCGTCTTCGGCAGCAAGCCCATCACGCCCTGCGCGATGACCGACTTGCCCGAGCCCGATTCGCCGACCAGGCAGACGATCTCGCCGCGGCCGACGCTGAACGAGACCTTGCGCACCGCGGTGGCGCGGTCGCCGCCCGAGGGCAGCGCGATCGTGAGGTCCTTGACCTCCAGGATCGGCGCGGCGGTGTTCATCCGCGCTTGGCCATCTTCGGGTCGAGCGTGTCGCGCAGCCCGTCACCCAGGATGTTGACCGCCAGCACCGTGATCGCCAGGAAGAGGCCGGGGAAGAAGATGTTGTGCGGGTACTCGTTGAATGCGCCGCGGCCTTCGGCCATCACGTTGCCCCAGGTCGGGATGTCGGGCGGCAGGCCGACGCCCAGGAACGACAGCGCGGCCTCGGTCAGGATGCCGGCGGCGCAGATGAAGGTGCCCTGCACCACCAGCGGCGCCACGGTGTTGGGCAGGATGTGGCGGCCCATGATCTTCCAGGTCGGCGTGCCCAGCGAGATCGCCGCCTCGACGTAGGGCTCCTCGCGGATCGTCAGCACCAGCGAGCGCACCAGCCGGGTCACGCGCGGGATCTCGGGGATCGCGATCGCGATCACCACGGTGGTCAGGCTGCCGCGCCACATCGCGACCAGCGCGATCGCGATCAGGATCGCGGGGATCGCCATCACGCCGTCCATCACCCGCATCAGCGGGCCGTCGAGCCGCCGCAGGAAACCCGCCAGCAGCCCCAGCACGGTGCCCGCCGCCAGGGCCACCACCGCGGTGGCCAGCCCGACGACCAGCGACACCTGGGTGCCGTAGATCACCCGGCTGTAGATGTCGCGGCCGAAGCTGTCGCTGCCCATCAGGAAGCGGTGCCGCAGCGTCTCTCCTTCCAGCGTCGTGATCTCGCCGGTCTTGCCGGGCAGCAGGTCGCGGCTGGCCGGGTCGAACAGCGAGGGATCGACGGTGCCCAGCCAGGGTGCGGCCAGCGCGACCAGCACCAGCAGCCCCATCACCGTGCCGCCGATGCGCACCGAGGTGTTGCGCCGCACCCGCGCCCAGGCGCCGAGCTGCGGCACGACGGTGGCGGTCTCGACCGACAGCGCTTCGAAGTCGGGCTGGCTCATCGCAGGCTCAATACCGGATGCGGGGATCGAAGAAGACGTAGGACAGGTCCACCAGCAGGTTGACCATCACGTAGACGAACGAGAACAGCAGGATCACGCCCTGGATCGTCGGGAAGTCGCGCGCCAGCACCGCGTCGACCGTCAGTCGGCCCAGCCCCGGGATCGCGTAGACCGATTCGGTGACCACGACGCCGCCGATCAGCAGCGCGATGCCGATGCCGATCACCGTGGCGATCGGCACCGCCGCGTTGGCCAGCGCATGGCGCATCAGCACCGAGAGCTCGGGCAGGCCCTTGGCGCGGGCGGTGCGGATGTAGTCCTCACCCAGCGTCTCGAGCACCGAGGCGCGGGTGACGCGGGCGATCAGCGCGACGTAGATCAGGCTCAGCGTGATCGCCGGCAGCGCCAGGTGGTAGGCCCAGGGCCCGACGCCGTCGCCGATGCGCCGGTAGCCCTGCACCGGCAGCCAGCCCAGCTTCAGCGAGACGAGCCAGATCAGCAGGTAGGCGCTGACGAACACCGGCACCGAGAAGCCCAGCACCGAGAAGGCCATCAGGCCCTTGTCGAGCCAGCCGCCGAAGCGCCAGGCGGCCATCACCCCCAGCGGCACGGCGATCAGCACCGCCAGCGTGATCGTGACCAGCGCCAGCGACACCGTCGGCTCGAGCCGCTGGCCGATCAGCGTGGTGACCGCGGTCTTGTAGTAGTAGCTCTGGCCCAGGTCGCCGCTCAGCAGGTGGCCGGCCCAGATGACGAACTGCTCGGGGATCGAGCGGTCGAGCCCCAGGTTGGCGCGGATCAGCGCGATCTGCTCGGTGCTCGCGGCGTCGCCGGCCAGCACCGCGGCCGGGTCGCCCGGGGTCAGCCGCAGCATCAGGAAGACCAGCACCGCGACGATCAGCAGGACCGGCAGCGTGGACAGCAGCCGGCGGGCGAGGAAGTTGATCATCGGGGTGCGCGAGGGCTAGCTCTTCTTCAGGTTCCAGTAGATGTTGCCGTTGGTGACGAAGAAGCCGCTGATGTTCTTGCGCGCGGCCATCGGCTGGTCGTACTCGCCGACGACCGCGTGGGTGCCGATCTCGAACATGCGGGCATGCATCTGGTCGGCCAGCTTCTTCTTCGTGGCCTCGTCGGTGGCGCGCATGAACTGGTTGCGCAGTTCGACCAGCTTGTCGTCGCTGGCCCAGCCGAACCAGGTGCTCTTGTCGCCGCGGGTGTCGGTGGTCGGGTTGGCGATCGGGCTCCAGACGTCGAAGGCCTGCCAGGCGGTCAGGAACATGTTCCAGCCGCCCTTGTCGGGCGCGTCCTTCTTGGCGCGGCGCCCGACCAGGGTCTGCCAGTCCATCGCCTGCAGGTCGACCTTGAAGCCGGCCTGCCGCAGCAGCTGCGCCGCCACGTCGGGCAGCTTCTGGATCGAGGCCAGGTCGGTCGGCTTCATCAGCACCACCGGCGTGCCGTCGTAGCCCGAGGCCTTCAGCAGCTCCTGCGCCTTCTTCATGTTCGACTTCGTCTGCAGGTCGCTGCCGGCCAGGCTGCCGTAGGGCGAGCCGCAGACGAACATCGAACCGCAGGAGCGGTAGAGCCCCTTGACGCCGACCTGGGCGCGCAGGAAGGCCTCCTGGTTGAAGGCGGCGATCGCCGCCTGCCGCACCTTCGGGTTGTCGAAGGGCTTGTGCAGGTGGTTGAAGCGCGCCATGTACTGCAGGCCGTAGGTGGCGTACTTGGGCAACTGGATGCCGGGGTCGGCCTTGGCGCTCTCGTACTGGTCGAAGGCCAGCGCCTCGACGATGTCGACCTCGCCCTTCTGCAGCGCATTGAACTGCGCCTGCGCATCGCGCAGCGCGAGGTTCCATTCGACGCGGTCGACGTAGACGTTCTTGCCGCCGGTGGTGCCCGACGGCGGCTCGCTGCGCGGCACGTACCTGGTGTTCTTCAGGTACACCGCCTTGTCGCCGGGCTTGAACTCGTCCTTCTTGAAGGTGTAGGGGCCCGAGCCGATGTGTTCCTCGATCTGCTTGAAGGCGTCGGTCTCGGCGATGCGCCTGGGCATGATGAAGGGCACGTTCGACGACGGCTTGCCCAGCGCCTCGAGCACGAAGCCGCAGGCCTCGCCGAGGAAGATGCGGAAGGTGTCGGGCGTGGGCGAATCCATGCGCTGCACGAACTGGAACAGCGCCGAACCCATCGCGTCGCGCTTGCCCCAGCGGTTGAGCGAGGCGATGACGTCGTCGCCGGTCACCGGCTTGCCGTCGTGGAACTCCAGGCCCTTGCGCAGCTTGAAGGTCCACAGCCGGTGGTCCGGGCTCTCGCTCCAGGTGTCGACCATCTGCGGCTTGATCTTGCCGTTCTCGTCGGTGCCGAACAGCGTGTCGTAGAT
>JAEUOY010000115.1 GCA_016790515.1 Burkholderiaceae bacterium
TGGGCAGCCCGCCGCTGGCCGCGTTCTTCCGCGTCTACGTGCCGCAGACCTATGCCGGCATCGGCGCCGGCGCGCTGCTGGTCTTCATCCTCAGCATCGGCTACTACGTGACGCCGGCGCTGCTCGGCGGCGCCGACGACCAGATGCTGAGCTACTACATTGCCCAGTACACCAACGTCAACGTCAACTGGGGCATGGCCAGCGCGCTGGGCGCGCTGCTGCTGGCGGCCACGCTGCTGCTGTACGGCGTCTACCGCCGCGTGACCAACAGCGAACTGAGCCTGGGCTGAACCGCATGAGCACCTCGACACTCACCCGCTGGCTGCCGCAGTTCCCGGCCTACGCGACGCCGCTGGACAGGCTCGGCTGGTACGCGCTGCGCGCCGGCTGCCTGGGCGTGCTGGGCTTCCTGCTGCTGCCGATCCTGGTGATCATGCCGCTGTCGTTCTCCGACAGCTCGTTCCTGGTCTACCCGATCCCGGCCTGGTCGCTGAAGTGGTACCGCAACCTGTTCGAATCGGCGGAGTGGGCGAGGGCGGCGAAGAACAGCTTCATCGTCGCGCCGGCGGCGACGCTGATCGCCACCGTGCTGGGCACGATGGCCGCGGTCGGCCTGTCGCGCACCAGCTTCCGCTTCAAGGGCCTGCTGATGAGCCTGCTGATCGCGCCGATGGTGGTGCCGATCGTCGTGGTGGGCGTCGGCACCTACCTGTTCTTCGCCAACATCGGGCTGGGCGACACCTACACCGCGCTGATCCTGGTCCATGCCGCGCTCGGCGCGCCCTTCGTGCTGACCACCGTGCTGGCGACGCTGCAGGGCTTCAACCACAACCTGGTGCGCGCCAGCCTGAGCCTGGGCGCCAGCCCGCTCGAGAGCTTCTTCCGCATCACGCTGCCGGTGATCGCGCCGGGGGTGATCTCGGGCGCGCTGTTCGCGTTCGCGACCTCGTTCGACGAGGTGGTCGTCGCGCTGTTCCTCGCCGGCCCCGAGCAGATGACGCTGCCGCGCCAGATGTTCAACGGCATCCGCGAGAACATCACGCCGACGATCGCCGCGGTCGCGACGCTGCTGATCCTGTTCACGACCAGCCTGCTGCTGGTGCTGGAATGGCTGCGCGGCCGACGCCGCTGACGCTGCAATGAGCACGAAGAACCAGCCGCTGGGCGGCAACCAGATGCCGCGCTTCGGCGGCCCCGGCACGATGATGCGGCTGCCGGCGGCCGAATCGCCGGTCGGGCTGGACGCCGCCTTCATCGGCGTGCCGCTGGACATCGGCACTTCCAACCGTGCCGGCGCGCGCTTCGGCCCGCGCCAGATCCGCGCCGAATCGGCGCTGCTGCGGCCCTACAACATGGCCACCGGCGCCGCGCCCTTCGACGCACTGCAGGTCGCCGACCTGGGCGACGTGGCGATCAACACCTACTCGATCGCCAAGTCGATGGCGATCATCAGCGCGTTCTACGACGAGGTGCTGGCCGCCGGCTGCAGGCCGCTGACGCTGGGCGGCGACCACACGATCGCGCTGCCGATCCTGCGCTCGCTGGCCTGGGCGCACGGCCCGGTCGCGCTGGTCCATGTCGACGCCCATGCCGACGTCAACGACGAGATGTTCGGCGAGCCGGTTGCCCATGGCACGCCGTTTCGCCGCGCGGTCGAGGAGGGCCTGCTGGCCTGCGACAAGGTGTTCCAGATCGGCCTGCGCGGCACCGGCTACGCCGCCGACGACTTCGACTGGCCGCGCCGGCAGGGCTTCACGATCGTGCCGGCGCACGAGGTCTGGTACCAGTCGCTGGCGCCGCTGATGGCCCGGGTGCGCGAACGCATCGGCAGCGCGCCGGTCTACATCAGCTTCGACATCGACGGGCTCGACCCGGCCTTCGCCGGCGGCACCGGCACGCCCGAGGTCGGCGGCCTGAGCGTGCCGCAGGGCCTCGAGATCGTCCGCGGCTGCCGCGGGCTGAACGTCGTCGGCGGCGACCTGGTCGAGGTCGCGCCGCCCTACGACCCCTCGGGCAACACCGCGCTGCTGGCGGCCAACCTGCTGTACGAGATGCTCTGCGTGCTGCCCGGCGTGACGCAGCGCTGACCGCGCTGGCAGCCGCCCACGCTGCCGGGCGGCGACAATTCGCCGATGCGATGTCGAGCACTGTCCCGCCGCGCCCACGCCGGCGGCGAGGGCTTGCGGCGGCGCGGGCTGCTGCAGTGGGGCTTGCGGGCTGCCGGCCTGGGCCTGTGGCCGGGGCTGGCAGCCGCTGCGCCCAGCCGCTGGCTCGACCGCGACGGCCGCCCCGGCGCGCTGGCGCTTCAGGCGATCGAGCTGCTGGCCGACGCCGCCAGCCATGGCCTGGTGGCCGACGACTACGGCGTCGCCGGCTTGCAGGCGGCACTGCGCCGTGCCGCCGCGGCGCCGGAGGCGGCGGATTGCCCGGCCCAGGCGCTGGCCCCGGCGCTCGACGCGGCGATGAAACGCTTTCTGGCCGACCTGCATGCCGGCCGCGTCGATCCGGCGCAGCTGCAGCTTCGCTTCACCCCGGCGCGCCGCGAGCCTTTCGATGCGGCCGGGCTGCTGCAGGCCGCGCTGGCCAGCGGCCGGCTGGCCGACGCGGTGAACGCCGCCGCGCCGGCGCTGCCGCAATACCAGGCGCTGCGTGACGCGCTGGCGGTCTACCGCAAGCTGGCCGACCATCCGGCCTGGCAGCAGGCGCTGCCGCCGCTGCCGGGCGACCCCGGCAGCAGCCGACGGCCGGCCAGGCTGTCACCCGGGCAGGACTACGCCGGCGCGTCCCTGCTGGCCTGGCGGCTGGCGCTGCTGGGCGACCTGCCGTCGGCGGCGTGGCCGCGCGGCGACAGCCTGCGCTACGCCGGCGTGCTGGTCGACGCGCTGCGCGCCTTCCAGCAGCGCCACGGCCTGGACAGCGATGGCGTGATCGGCACGGCGACGCTGGCCGCACTGCAGGTGCCGCCGGCGGCGCGGGCGCGGCAGATCGAGCTGGCGCTCGAACGCCTGCGCTGGACGCCGCTGCTGCAGGCGCCGCGCATGATCGTGATCAACATCCCCGAGTTCGTGCTGCGCGCCTACGAGGTGGTCGACGGCCGCATCGAGCTGCGCCAGCAGATGAAGGTGATCGTCGGCAAGGCACTGGACACGCGCACGCCGCTGTTCGACGAGGACCTGCGCTTCATCGAGTTCAGCCCCTACTGGAACGTGCCGCCGTCGATCGCGCGCAGCGAGACGGTGCCCAGGCTGCGCCGCGACCCGGGCTATTTCGACCGCGAGGGCTTCGAGTTCGTCGCCGCCGACGGCAGCGTGCTGACCGGGCTGTCGGACGCGCGGCTCGACGCGGTGATCGCCGGCCGGCTGCGCATCCGCCAGCGGCCCGGGCCGCGCAACGCGCTGGGCGACATCAAGTTCGTGTTCCCGAACCGCGAGCACATCTTCCTGCACCACACGCCGGCGACCGCCCTGTTCGAGCGCCAGCGGCGCGATTTCAGCCACGGCTGCATCCGCGTCGAGCAGCCGGTGGCGTTGGCCGGCTTCGTGCTGCGCGATCAGCCCGGGTGGGGCGAACCGCGCATCCGCGAGGCGATGGGCCAGGGCCGGTCGACGACGCTGCGGCTGGACGCGCCGCTGCCGGTGCTGATCGCCTACGGAACCACGCTGGTCAAGGGCGGTCGCATCCATTTCCTCGACGACATCTATGGCCAGGACCGCGTGCTCGACGCGGCGCTGCGCCAGCCCCGGCCGGCCTTGCCGGCGGCCGACTGAAGAGCCCCATGAGCCCCATGAGCGCCTGCACGCCCCCGTCCGACCGCCGCCGCTTCTTCCGCCAGGGTGCCCGCTGGGCCGCCGCCGCCGGCTCGCTGCCGGCGCTGGCCACTGCGCCGGCCCGCGCCGCGCCGGCTGAGCGCATGCTGGCGCTGTCGCACACCCACACCGGCGAGCGGCTGCAGCTGGTCTACGCCCAGGCCGACCGCTACCTGCCCGAGGCGCTGGGCTCGCTGAACCATTTCCTGCGCGACCACTACAGCGGCGAGGTCGGCCTGATCGACCCGCGGCTGTTCGACCTGTTGCACCGGCTGCGCTCGGTGCTGGGCAGCAGCGACAGCTTCGAGGTCATTTCCGGCTACCGCTGCCCGACGACCAACCAGCGGCTGCGCCAGACCCGCGGCGGCGGCGTGGCCAGCCACAGCCTGCACATGGACGGCCGCGCGATCGACCTGCGCCTGCGCGGCGTGCCGCTGGCCGAGTTGCGCGATGCCGCGCTGTCGCTGCGCGCCGGCGGGGTCGGCTTCTACCCGCGCGAGCAGTTCGTGCACATCGACACCGGGCGCGTGCGCAGCTGGTGAGGCCGCGGCTTCAGCGCGTGTGGGGCTTCAGGGCACCTCCTGCCCGGTCGATGCGGTCCAGATCCGCCACCACTGCTGAGCGTCCAGCCGCAGCGCAGCGGCCGCCAGCGCGGCCTGCGCCACCTCGATGCGGCGCGAGCCGAGGATGGGCAGCGGCCGGCTCGGGTGCCTGAGCACCCAGGCGGTCACCAGCGTGGTGACCGACACCGCCAGCTCGGCGGCCATCGCCTCCAGCGTCTGGCGCAGGCGGCGCTCGCGTTCGCCGTCGGCGGTGAAGATCCGGCCGCCGGCCAGCGGCGACCAGATCATCGGCCTGAAGCCCAGATCCTGGCACTGGTCGAGCACGCCGTCGTGCAGCGGATCCAGGTGCAACGGCGACAGCTCGATCTGGTGGGTCGCCAGCGCGATGCGCCGGTGCAGCGGCGCCAGCTGGTGCGGCGCGAAGTTGCTGACGCCGAAGAAGCGCACCTTGCCCTCGCGGCGCAACGCCTCGAAGGTGTCGGCCAGCTCGTCGAAATCCATCAGCGCGTCGGGGCGGTGGATCAGCAGCAGGTCGAGGTGGTCGGTGCGCAGCGATCGCAGCGAGTGCTCGACCGACGCGCGGACATGCGCGACCGAGGTGTCGTAGTGCTTGACCTGGTGGTCGGGCCGCGCCGGCGCGACCAGACGGATGCCGCACTTGCTGACCAGCTGCATGCGCGCGCGCAGCGCCGGCCGCAGCGCCAGCGCCTCGCCGAACAGCGCCTCGACGCTGTAGCCGCCGTAGATGTCGGCATGGTCGAAGCTGGTCACGCCGAGGTCGAGGTTGCCCTCGATCCAGGCCAGGCGCTGCTGCGGCGTCCAGCCCCATTCGGCCAGCCGCCAGGCGCCGGCGACGACCGGGGAGAGACCTGCGGGGTTGTGCATCACTGCGCCGTGGCTCTGGGCGGCTTCGGCACCCGCCCCATCAGGTAGAACTCGTCGTTCGGCCGCATCCCGGTCAGGTTGGCCATGCGGTTGCTCAGGCCGAAGAATGCGGTGATCGCGCCGATGTCCCAGATGTCCTCGTCGTCGAAGCCGTGCTCGCGCAGCGCGGCGAAGTCGGCCTCGTCGATCTCGGCCGAGCGCTGGCAGACCTTCATCGCGAAATCGAGCATCGCGCGCTGGCGCGGCGTGATGTCGGCCTTGCGGTAGTTGGTCGCCAGCTGGTCGGCGATCAGCGGCTTCTTCTCGTAGACGCGCAGGATCGCGCCGTGCGCGACGACGCAGTACAGGCACTGGTTGGCGGCCGAGGTCGCGACGATGATCATCTCGCGCTCGCCCTTGCCCAGGTTGCCGCTGTCCTTCACCAGCAGCGCATCGTGGTAGGCCATGAAGGCGCGCCATTCGGCCGGCCGATGCGCCAGCGCGAGGAAGACGTTGGGCACGAAGCCGGCCTTCTCCTGCACCTCGAGGATGCGCGTTCGCAGGTCGTCGGGCAGGTCCTTCAGCTCGGGCACGGGGTAGCGGCTGGGCGGGGGGCGGGTGGCGGTCATGGGCTCTCCAGGCAGGCCGGCTGGCAGCATACCCTGCCGCCACGGGGCAGGGCTGCGGCCGTCACAGCAGCCGTTCGTCGACGACCAGCGACTGCAGCCACAGCTTCAGCCGCAGCCAGGAATCGCCCTCGGGTTCGGTGGTGCTCGCGCTGTGCCGGCCCGTGGCGTCGGTGCCGATCCACTCGATCGTGCGGCCGTCGGCCTGCAGGCCCAGCCGGTACATGCTGGAGAAACCATCGCCGCGCATCAGCCGCATCAGCCCGTCGGCGAGCGCCGGGCTGTCGATCAGCACGCTCATCTCGGTGTTGCCGATCGCCGAGCGGGCGTCGAGGTTGACCGATCCGACCAGCACGCGCCGGCGGTCGACGATCGCGACCTTGGCGTGCAGCCGCGGCGTCGAGGCCCCGAAGACGCCGAAGCCGCGCGAGCGGCGGGTCTGCGAAGGGTTGAACTCGTAGATCTCGACGCCGAGCTGCAGCATCTCGACCCGGTAGGCGCTGTAGCGGTCGTGCACCAGCGGCTCGTCGGTCGAGCCCAGCGAGTTGGTGAACAGCACCGTGCGCACGCCGGCCTCGGCCGCCCGGCGCATCATCGGCATGCCGACGTTGCCGGGCACGAAATAGGGCGAGACGATGACGACCTCGTGGCGCGCGTCGGCCAGCACCGACAGCATGCCGGCCATCGCCTGGGTCGGCTTGACGGCGGGCACCGGATCGGTGGCCTTGCTCGGCGGGTCGGCGAACACCGCGGCGCCGGCCCAGCTCAGCGCCAGCCGGCCGGCGCGCAACTGCTCCTCGACCGAGGTCTGGCCCAGCGGATCGTGCCGGTAGGCGGCGATCACCGGTGCGGCGTCGCGAACGCCGGCGTCGAAGCGACGGCGCGCCGCGTCGGCATCGCCGGGCCGGCCCAGCACGTCGTGCACCGGCCAGGCCGCCTCGCTGTTCCAGTACTGGTCGAACACCGCCGACAGCTCGCCGACCACTTCGCCGCCGGACAGCACGTCCATGTCGATGAAGTTGGCCTCGCGATGGTTCATGAAGTATTCGTCGGCGACGTTGCGGCCGCCGAAGATTGCCAGCACCCCGTCGGCGATGAACAGCTTGTTGTGCATGCGGTGGTTGTGGCGCTCGAAATCACCCGGCGACAGCGCCAGCCGCAGCAGCGGCGGGCCGCTGGTCAGCGGCAGCGGGTTGAACAGGCGGACCTGGACATGGTCGTACATCGCCAGGTCGGCCAGCAGGTCGTGGATCTCGCCGGCGTGGTAGTCGTCGACCAGCAGCCGCACCCGCACGCCGCGCTGGGCGGCGTCGCGCAGTTCGCGCAGGAAGGCGCGGCCGGCCTCGTCGCGGTGCAGGTGGTAGGTCTGCACGTCGAGCGCGCGTTCGGCCCGCAGCGCCAGGCCGATGCGCGCGCCGAAGGCGAATTCGCCGGTCGGCAGCAGCCGGAACCCCGAGGGCGCCGTCTCGCCGGCTGGGCGGCTGGCGCGGGCGATGGCAGCCAGCGCCGTCGCCTGGGTGTCGGTGACGGCGGTCGAGGCCTCGGGCTGGCCGCGCGGCGGCAGACCGGCACAGGCAGCCAGCAGCAGGAGCAGGGCGCCGATCAGCCAGCGCGGCCGCGGCGGGGTGCAGGGTCGGCGCATCCCGCGAGCGTAGCGCCTGCGGGGCCGGGCGTGTCAGCTGCGGAACTGCATCGCATGCAGCCGCGCGTACAGCCCGCCCTGCGCCAGCAGCTCGGCATGCGCGCCGACCTCGACCACCCGGCCGGCGTCCATCACGACGATGCGGTCGGCATGCTCGATGGTCGACAGCCGGTGGGCGATGATCAGCGTGGTGCGGCCGCGCATCAGCGTCTCGAGCGCGGCCTGCACCGCGCGCTCGCTCTCGTTGTCGAGCGCCGAGGTGGCTTCGTCGAGGATCAGGATCGGCGCGTCCTTGTACAGCGCACGGGCGATGGCCAGGCGCTGGCGCTGGCCACCCGAGAGCTGGCTGCCGTTGTGGCCCACCGGCGAGTCCAGCCCCTGCGGCAGGCCGGCGACGAAATCGGCCAGGTTGGCCCCGGCCAGCGCCGCGTGGACCCGAGCGGCATCGAAGTCGTCGCCCAGCGCCACGTTGGCGGCGATGCTGTCGTTGAACATCACGACGTCCTGGCTGACCAGCGCGAACTGGCGGCGCAGCGCGTCGGTCTGCCACTCGGCCAGCGGCACGCCGTCGAGCAGCACCTGGCCGCTGCCGGGCACGACGAAGCGCGGCAGCAGGTTGATCAGCGACGACTTGCCGGCGCCCGACGGCCCGACCAGCGCCACCGTCTCGCCGGCGGCAATGCTCAGCGTCAGGCCGTTCAGCGCCGGCGCCTGGTCGTCGCGGTAGCGCAGCACCACGTCGCGCAGTTCGAGCCGGCCGGCGGCGCGGTCCACGCTGTGCGTGCCGCCGACCTCGGCCGGGCTCTCGTCGAGCAGCGCCAGGCCGCGCTCGATCGCCGCCAGGCCACGGGTGATCGGCGCCATCACGTCCGACAGGTGCTTGACCGGCGCCACCAGCATCAGCATCGCGGTGATGAAGGCGACGAAGCCGCCCACGGTCGAGCCGGTGGCGCCGCTCTGCCACAGCGCGACGACGATCACCCCCGACAGCGCGAGCGCGGTGAACAGCTGGGTCAGCGGCGTCATCACGCCGCTGGAGGCGACGATCTTCAGCAGCACCCGGCGCAGCGTCAGCGCATGGCGATCGAAGCGCTGCGCCTGCACCCGGGCGGCGCCGTGCAGGCGCACGATGCGCCAGGCCAGCACGTTCTCCTCGACCACGTAGGCCAGCGCGTCGGTGGCGTCCTGGCCCTCGCGGGCCAGCCGGTGCAGCCGCTTGCCGACGCTGCGCATCAGCAGCGCCACCGCCGGGAACAGCACGCCGACGAACAGCGTGAGCTTCCAGTTCAGCCACAGCAGGTAGGTCAGCAGCGCGACCAGCGTCAGCGAGTCCTTCAGCAGCGTGAGGATCGAGTTGACCAGCTGGCTGGCGCCGTTCTGCACCTCGTAGACCAGGGTGTTGGTCAGGCTGCTGGCCGAGTGGCGGGTGAACAGCGCCGGCTGCGCCGTCAGCAGGCGCTGGAACAGCGCCTCGCGCAGGTTCTGCACGCCGCGGTGGGCGGCCCAGGACAGCGCGTACTGGGCGACGAAGCCGGCCAGCCCGCGCACCGCGAACAGGCCGACGATGGCCACCGGCACCATCCACAGCGGCAGCTTGCCGCCGGTGAAGCCCTGGTCGAGCAGCGGCTTCATCAGCTCGGGGATCAGCGGCTCGGTCAGCGCCCCGACCAGCGACGCGGCGAAGGCCACCACCACCGCGAGCCGGCTCTGGCGAAAGTAGGGGGTGATGCGGGCGAAGCGCTGCAGCAGGGTGGGCATGGCAGGAGCGCGACGGCAGGCCGAGGGGCAGGGCGCCGGCGCCGGCGGATTATCCGGCCGGGGGTTGTGGCGGGCGGTGGGGGTGTGGCGGCGGGCCGACAGGGGCCGGCGCATCGGCTGCGGGCCTCGGCCGACTTGCCGATTGGGCTGTATAAACGTACAGTTATCGGGTGAACCTGCCCCTGCCGCTCTTCGATGCGACCGATCACGCGCCACCGCCTGGCGGCATGGCTGCGCCGGCGGTTGCTGCGGATGCGGCCGGATCGGGTGCTGCCGAGGCGCCGGCCGGCACCGCCTGGCCGCCGCCGCTCGATCTGGCGCAGCACCCCGCGGTCTGGCGGGCCAGCCAGATCGGCGGCGCGGCGCGGCGCGTCACCACCAGCGGCTTCGACGCGCTCGACGCCGAACTGCCCGGCGGCGGCTGGCCGCATGGCGTGCTGACCGAACTGCTGCTGCCCGAGCCCGGCATCGGCGAGCTGCGCCTGCTGACGCCGGCGCTGGCTGGCTTGGCCGGCGACCGGCCGGCTGCACCGGCTGCACCGGTCGATGGCCGCTGCGTGATGCTGTTCGATCCGCCGGCGCTGCTCAGCGCCTGGGCGCTGGCGCAACGCGGCCTGGCCAGCCGGCACTGGCTGGTGGTGCAGGGGCGGGCGGGGCCGCCGCGCGCCGGGTCAGCCGGCGCGATCGCCCCGGGGGCGCCGCGCGGCGCCAACCGCCTGGCCCCGCTGCTGCCCAGCGCCGACCTGCTGTGGGCGCTGGAGCAGTCGCTCAGGAGCGGTCATCTCGGCGCGGTGCTGGCCTGGCTGCCGCTGAACCTGCGCGCCGATGCGCTGCGCCGCCTGCAGCTGGCGGCGCAGTCGCACGACGGGCCGGTGTTCGTCTTCCGCGACGCGCTGGCGCGCAGCCAGCCCAGCGCCGCGCCGCTGCGCCTGCTGCTGCAGCCGGCCGGGGTCGACCGGCTCTCGCTGCGCCTGCTCAAGCGCCGCGGCCCGGCGCTGGCCCAGCCGCTGCGGCTGGTGCTGCCGCCGGTGCTGGCGCCGCAGCTGCAGGCGCAGGCCGAGGCACGGCAGCTGGCGCGTGAATCGGCTGGCCAGCGTGAGCGGCCCGCCCGTTCGGCCCGCATCTGACCGCCGCTGCCGCCGGATCGCCATGCTGTGGCTGGCCCTGCACCTGCCGGCGCTGTCGCTCGAGTCCTGGGCGGCCGTGCGCGAGCCCGCTGCCGCCGGCCGCCCGCTGGCACTGCTGCACGAGCACCAGGTGCTGCATGCCGACGCGCAGGCGCTGGCCCGCGGCGTGCGCCCGGGCATGAAGCGCGCCACCGCGCTGGCGCTGGCGCCCGACCTGCTGCTGGGCGCGGCCGATGCCCGGCGCGATGCCCGGGCGCTGCGCGCGGTGGCCGATGTCGCGCTGGGCTTCAGCCCGGCGGTGGCCTGGCAGCCGCCGCAGGATCCTCCCGCGCTGGTCGGCGTGCGGCTCGAGGTGCAGTCCTGCCTGCGCTGCTTCGGCGGCCTGCCGGCGCTGCTGGCGCGGCTGCGCGCGGCGCTGGCGCCGCTGGGCCACCGGGTGCAGATCGCCAGCGCGCCCACCGCGCTGGGCGCCGCGCTGCTGGCCGGCTGGCGCGACGACCTGGCGCTGGGCCCGCACGGCAGCCGCCGCGAGGCGCTGCAGAAGCTGCTCGACGCCGCACCGCTGGCGCTGCTGGTGGCCGACGCCGCCCAGGCCGCCGCGCTGCAGGGCATGGGCCTGCAGCGCCTGGCCGACCTGCACCGCCTGCCGCGCGACGGCCTGGCGCGGCGCTTCGGCCCCGGGCTGCTGGCCGACATCGACCGCGCCCGCGGCCATGCCGCCGAAGCCCATGCCTGGCTGACGCTGGCGCCGCGCTTTGCCAGCCGGCTCGAGCTGATGTGCCGCGCCGACACCAGCGCCCAGCTGCTGGCCGGCGCCCGCGTGCTGCTGGCGCGGCTGCTGGCCTGGGCCGGCGCGCGGCAGGCCCGCATCGCCCGCTTCACGCTGGTGATGCACCACGAGCCGCGCCGCCACCGCGCCGGCGCCGAAGCGCCGCCCGAGCGCACCGCCCTGGTGATCGCCCCGGCCGAGCCGGCGGCCGATGCCGGGCACCTGCACAGCCTGCTCGCCGAGCGGCTGGGCCGCCTGCCGCTGCCCGCGCCGGCGCTCGAGCTGAGCCTGTCGTGCGACCAGCTGGTGGCCGGCCCGCCGCCGAACGGCGAGCTGTTCGCCAGCCCGGCCAGCCAGCGCGAGGGCCTGGCCCGGCTGGTCGAGCGCCTGCAGGCCCGGCTGGGCGCCGAGCGGGTGCAGCGCTGCCTGCCGATGGCCGACCACCGGCCCGAATGCAGCACCCGCTGGCAGGTGGTCGACCCGGCCCGGCTGGGCCTGCCGGCCGCCACGGCCGATCCCGCCGCGGGCCTGCCCGACGCGGCCGCTGCGCTGGCCGCGCAGCCCTTGTGGCTGCTGTCGCCGCCGCAACCGCTGGCCGAACAGGTGCAGGGCCCGCTGCTCGATGGCCGGCCGCTGCAGCTGCTGGCCGGCCCCGAGCGGCTGGAGACCGGCTGGTGGGACGACGGCGGCCCTGCGGTGCGCGACTACTTCATCGCCCAGGCCGCCAGCGGCGCGCTGGTCTGGGTGTTCCGCCAGCGGCTGCCGGTCGAGGGCGCCGGCTCCGGCTGGTTCCTGCAGGGGCGGTTTGCCTGATCGGCCCGTCGCGCAGCATCGGCCGATGACCCGCCGCCGCATCAATGCCGCCATCGGCGTGCTGCGGCTCGGCACGCCCCATGCCTTCTGGCCCTTCGTCGCGGCCGGCCGCGAGATGGACCGCCGCTGCGCCGGGCTGCCGGCCGGCGCCACGCTCGACCGGGTGCCGGCCTGAACCGCCCCGGGGCTTTCCCTGGGGAGCGGCGCCCCGCCGGGCTGGCAGCATCTAGGCACAAGACACCGGTGCCGCCTGCCCGCTAGGCTGCGCACCGGCTTTCGCCCACCCCCACGACCGACCCCGGCGGCCCGCCGGCCGCCGCAGGAGACCCGCTTGGCCTTTGTGCAACTGCTGATCTCGGGCATCTCGCTCGGCTGCATCTATGCGCTGATCGCGCTGGGCTTCGTGCTGATCTACAAGGCCACCGAGACCGTCAACTTCGCGCAGGGCGAGCTGATGATGCTCGGCGCCTTCGGCGGCCTGGTGCTGATGACGGTGCTGGGCTGGTCGTTCTGGCTCGCCGCGCCGGTGGCGGTGGCCTGCATGTTCGCCTTCGGCGTCGGGCTCGAGCGGTCGGTGATCCGCCCGATCCTCGGCCAGCCGCAGTTCACCGTGGTGATGCTGACGATCGGCGTCGGCTACACCGCGCGCGGGCTGATCTCGATGATCCCCGAGATCGGCACCGAGACCCATACGCTGGCCGTGCCGTACAAGGGCGAGGTGGTGAACCTCGCCGGCGCGGTGGTCAGCCTCGAGCAGCTGGCGGTGATCGCCGCGACCGCGGTGCTGTGCGGCGGGCTGTACCTGATGTTCCGCTACAGCAAGCTCGGCATCGCAATGCAGGCGGCGTCGCAGAACCAGCTGGCGGCCTACTACATGGGCATCCCGGTGCGGCGCATCAACGGCCTGGTCTGGGGCCTGTCGGCGGCGGTGGCGGCGATCGCCGGTCTGCTGCTGGCGCCGATCACCTTCGTGCACGCCAACATGGGCTTCATCGGCCTGAAGGCCTTCCCGGCGGCGGTGGTCGGCGGCTTCGGCAGCCTGCCCGGCGCGATCGTCGGCGGGCTGGTGATCGGCCTGGTCGAGGCCTTCGCCGGCTTCTACCTGCCCGAGGGTTTCAAGGACATCGCCGCCTACGTGGTGGTGCTGGTGATGCTGGTCGTCAAGCCCAACGGGCTGTTCGGTGGCGCCACCCGCAAAAAGGTCTAGCAAGAAGGTCTGAGCCCCCATGCGTTTCATCTTCAAGACCGACTACGCGCAGGACATCCAGCTCGTCAAGCACGGCGGCCAGGCGTTCTGGTACGGCCTGCTGATGCTGGCGCTGCTGGTGGCCCCGTTGTGGGCCGGCGACTACTGGCTGTCGCAGCTGAGTTTCGTGCTGATCTACTCGGTGGCCGGGCTCGGGCTGATGGTGTTGTCGGGCTTCACCGGGCTGGCCTCGATCGGCCATGCGGCCTTCCTCGGCGTCGGCGCCTACGTGCAGGCGGTGCTGTCGGGCATGGGCTGGCCGTTCCCGCTGACGATGCTGGTGGCCGCCGGCCTGTCGGCCGCGGTGGGCGTGGTGGTGGGCCTGCCGGCACTGCGGGTCAAGGGCATCTACCTGGCGATCGCCACGCTGTCCTTCGGCTTCATCGTCGAGGAGGTGCTCGCGCGCTGGGAAAGCGTGACCAAGGGCAACGCCGGCATGTCGGTGGTCTCGCCGCAGTTCTTCGGCGCCGACCTGGGCTCGTCCGAGGCCTTCTACTACATCGCGCTGGGCGTCACCGTGCTGGTCACGCTGGGCGTGCTGAACCTGCTGCGCTCGGCCACCGGCCGGGCCTTCATCGCGATCCGCGATTCCGAGATCTCGGCGCAGAGCATGGGCATCCACCTGGCCGGCTACAAGACGCTGGCGTTCTCGCTGTCGGCGGCCATCGTCGGGCTGGCCGGTGCGCTGTACGCCCACAAGCTGCGCTTCATCTCGCCCGACCAGTTCGGCATCGTGCAATCGATCGACCTGCTGCTGCTGGTGGTGGTCGGCGGCATCGGCTCGGTGCACGGCGCCTTCCTCGGCGCGATCTTCCTGATCACGATGCCGCAGCTGATCGCGCTGGGCAAGGACTGGCTGCCGCCGGCGATCGGCCAGGCGGTGGGCCTGCAGGCGGTGGTCTACGGCGTGGTGCTGATGGCCTTCGTGCTGTTCGAGCCGATGGGCATCTACGGCCGCTGGCTGAAGATGCGGACCTGGCTGCAGCTGTTCCCGTTCTACCGCAAGGGCATGTTCAGGCGGCAGAAGTCCTACGCCAAGTCCGAGCGGCTGAAATGAACCCGAGCAATTCCACCTACCTGCTGTCGGCGCGCGACCTGAGCGTGCGCTTCGGCGGCGTGCTGGCCGTCAACCAGGTCAGCTTCGACGTGCAGCGCGGCGAGGTCTTCACGCTGATCGGCCCCAACGGCGCCGGCAAGACCACCGTCTTCAACCTGATCAGCCGCATCTACACGCCGACCACCGGCACGCTGCACTTCGAGGGCCAGCTGCTGTCCGACAAGCCGCCGCATGCGATCGCCCAGCTGGGCATCGCGCGCACGTTCCAGAACATCGAGCTGTTCGAGAACGCCACCGTGCTGCAGAACCTGCTGATCGGCCACCACATCCACCGCGGCGCCGGCTTCTGGAGCAACCTGTTCTTCACCGAGGCCTCGCGCCAGGCCGAGCTGGCGGCGCGGCTGCGCGCCGAGCAGGTGATCGAGCTGCTCGACCTGCAGCACTACCGCGACAGCTTCGTCGCCGGCCTGCCCTACGGCAAGCGCAAGGTGGTCGAGCTGGCGCGCGCCCTGTGCACCGGCCCCAAGCTGCTGCTGCTGGACGAGCCCTCGTCGGGCCTGAACGTCGAGGAGACCGAGGACATGGCCTGGTGGATCACCGACATCAAGAACGAGCTGGGCATCACCGTGCTGATGGTCGAGCACGACATGAGCCTGGTCTCGCGGGTGTCCGACCGGGTGCTGGCGATGAACCAGGGCGAGGTGCTGGCGCTGGGCACGCCGGCGCAGGTGCAGAGCCACCCCGGCGTGATCGAGGCCTACCTCGGATCGGTCGACGACGTGTCGTCGCTGCGGAGGGCCGTGACATGAGGGAACTGCAACCCGAGATCCTGCTCTCGCTGGCCAACGTCGAGAGCGCCTACGGCCCGATCAAGGCGATCCGCGGCGTCAGCCTGAAGGTGCACAAGGGCGAGATCGCCACCGTGCTGGGCAGCAACGGCGCCGGCAAGAGCACGATCCTGAAGACGATCTCCGGCGTGCTCGACCCGACCCGCGGCACGGTGATGTTCAAGGGCGCCGACATCACCGCGAAGGACCCGGCCGAGATCGTGCGCGCCGGCCTGGCCCATGTGCCCGAGGGCCGCGAGGTGTTCCCGCTGCTGTCGGTCAAGGACAACCTGCTGATGGGCGCCTACACCCGCCACGACAAGGACGGCGTCGCACGCGACATCGAGCAGGTCTACGCCTACTTCCCGATCCTGCGCGAGCGCCAGGCGCAGGACGCCGGGCTGCTGTCGGGCGGCCAGCAGCAGATGCTGTCGATCAGCCGTGCGCTGATGGCGCAGCCCGACCTGATCCTGCTCGACGAGCCCAGCCTGGGCCTGAGCCCGAAGCTGACCAAGGAGATCTTCGAGATCGTCGTTCGAATCAACCGCGAGCGCGGCACGACGATCCTGCTGGTCGAGCAGAACGCCAACATGGCGCTGAACGCGGCCGACTACGGCTACGTGCTCGAGAACGGCCGCATCGTGATGGAGGACCGCTGCGAGGTGCTGCGCGAGAAGGAAGACATCCGCGAGTTCTACCTCGGCATGAAGGACACCGGCGTGCGCGGCGAGCGGCGGTGGAAGAAGAAGAAGACCTGGCGCTGACGCCATGAATGAACCCGCTGCGCGTCCCGATCTTGCGCCTGCGCCGCTCGCCGTGCGGGTGTACGGCTGCGCTGCTCGACGCAAGCTCGGGCCGCTCGCGACGGTTCCTTCACGACCTCAGTCCACTTGAGCCGGAATTCAGGATTCCCCGATGACTTCACCCGCCTCTCCGATCATCACCTGTCGCCGCCCCGGCTGGGTGGTCGAGCCCTTGCCGTTCGACACGATCCCGAAGATGTTCTGGCTGCGGGTGAAGGAGCTCGGGTCGGCGGTGATGATGCGCCAGAAGGATCTGGGCATCTGGCAAGCCTACAGCTGGGCCGAGGTCGGCCGGATCGTCGGCGAGATCGGCGCCGGGCTGGTCAGCCTGGGCTTCCAGCCCGGCCAGGTGGCCTCGGTGCTGGCCAACACCCGGCGCGAATGGGTCTGGGCCGACCTGGGCGTGCAGACCATGGGCGGCGTCTGCAACGGCATCTACCCGACCGACGCGGCCTCGCAGGTCGAGTACCTGTGCACCGATTCGGGCAGCGTGTTCCTGTTCGTCGAGGACGACGAGCAGCTCGACAAGTACCTCGAGGTGCGCGAGCGCCTGCCCGCGGTGAGGCGGGTGATCGTCTTCGACATGGAAGGCCTGTCCAGGCTCGACGACCCGCAGGTGATGAGCCTGGAGACGCTGCGCGAGCTGGGCCGCGTCTACCTTCGCGAGCACCCGGCGCTGGTCGACGAGCGCCTGGCCACGCGTGGCCCCAAGGACCTGGCGGTGCTGGTCTACACCTCGGGCACCACCGGGCGGCCCAAGGGCGCGATGATCACCCACGCCAACCTCTGCGCCACGCTGGCCGGCGGCGGCAGCTCGCTGTTCGAGGGCCTGCCGATGGGCGGCGAGCGGGTCGCCTTCCTGCCGCTGTGCCACATCGCCGAGCGGGTGGTCGGCGAATACGTGCCGATCTTCCGCAAGTCCACCGTCAACTTCGTCGAGAACCCCGAGACGGTGTTCGAGAACCTGCGCGAGGTGCAGCCGGTGGTCTTCTTCGCGGTGCCGCGGGTCTGGGAGAAGGTGTTCTCCACCGTCGCGATCACGATCAAGGAGGCCGGCAGGTTCCAGCAGATGGCCTATGCCTGGGCGCTGGGCGAGGGCGCCGCGATGGCCAGGCTGAAGGAGGCCGGCCGGCAGCCCGGCGCGCTGCAGAAGCTGCGCTGCTGGCTGGCACGCAAGCTGGTGATCGACAACGTGCGGCGCATGATCGGGCTGAACAAGGTGCAGCTCGCGTTGACCGGCGCCGCGCCGATCTCGCCCGAGCTGATCCGCTGGTACCAGGCCATCGGCGTGCCGCTGCGCGAGGCCTGGGGCATGACCGAGACCAGCGGCGGCGGCACCATCACGCCGGCCGAGGGCGGCAAGCCCGGCAGCATCGGCATGCCCGGGCCGGGCGTCGAGCTGCGCATCTCCGAGCAGGGCGAGATCCTGATGCGCGGCCCCAGCGTGTTCGCCGGCTACCTGAACCAGCCCGAGAAGACGGCCGAGACGATCGACAAGGACGGCTGGCTGCACACCGGCGACGTCGGCCGCGTCGACGAGGACGGCTACTTTTACATCACCGACCGGATGAAGGACATCATCATCACCGCCGGCGGCAAGAACGTGACGCCCAGCGAGTGGGAGAACCAGCTGAAGTTCAGCCCCTACGTGACCGACGCGGTGGTCATCGGCGACAAGCGGCCGTACCTGAGCTGCCTGGTGATGATCGACGAGGACAACGTCGCGCAGTGGGCGCAGGACCGCGACGTGCAGTTCAGCGACTTCAAGAGCCTGTGCCGCGCGCCCGAGGTCGTGAGCCTGATCGGCGACGAGATCGAGAAGGTCAACAAGCAGTTCGCCCGCGTCGAGCAGATCAAGCAGTTCCGGCTGATCGAGCAGCGCCTGACCGCCGAGGACGAGGAGCTGACGCCGACGATGAAGCTCAAGCGCTCGCTGATCAGCCGCAAGTACGCGGTGCTGATCGAATCGATGTACGCCGGCAAGGCCGCGGCCTGAGCACGCCCGCAGGCGGGGGCAAACGCCCGCCACCCGCCGCGCCAAGCTTGCGCAAAGTCAAGCGCCGGCGGCGCGGCGCTGGCACCATCGCGCTGCACTTCATCGTGCAGGGACGGCGACCATGGAGTTCAAGGACTACTACAGGCTGCTCGGCGTCGAGCGCGGCGCGCCGCACGCCGAGATCAAGAGGGCCTACCGCAAGCTCGTTCGCCAGTACCACCCCGATGTCAGCCAGGCCGCCGATGCACAGGTGCGCATGCAGGAGATCAACGAGGCCTGGGAGGTGCTGCAGGACCCGGAGAGGCGCGCCGCCTACGACCGGCTGGGCCAGCGCTGGCAGGGCGGCGGCGAGTTCCGGCCGCCGCCCGACTGGACTGCCGGATTCGAGTTCAGCGGCGCCCCCGAGGGCTGGGGCGACGGCGGCGCCGGCCACAGCGACTTCTTCGAGGCCCTGTTCGGCGCCGCCCGCCACCGTGCCGGCGGTCGCGCCCATCCGGCAGCCGAGGGCGGCTTCGCGGCGCGCGGCAGCGACCACCACGCCAGGATCG
Source organism: Burkholderiaceae bacterium (assembly GCA_016790515.1). GTDB lineage: Bacteria > Pseudomonadota > Gammaproteobacteria > Burkholderiales > Burkholderiaceae_C > Pseudaquabacterium. The sequence goes on from JAEUOY010000115.1 coordinate 18,446, forward strand.
TCGTGCCGCTGGAGGATGCCTTCACCGGCGCGACCCGCACGCTGACGCTGCAGGCCGTCGAGGCCGATGCGCAGGGCCGGCCGCAGCTGCGCGAGCGGCAGCTGTCGGTCGCGATTCCGAAGGGCCTGAAGGCCGGCCAGCAGATCCGCCTGGCCGGCCAGGGCAGCCCCGGCTTCGGCGGCGGCGCGCCGGGCGACCTGTTCCTCGAACTGCAATTCGAGCCGCATCCGCGCTACCGGGTCGACGGCCGCGATCTCTACGTCGGGCTGCCGGTCGCGCCCTGGGAGGCTGCACTGGGCGCGACGCTGCCGGTGGCCACCCCCGGCGGCCCGATCGAGATCAACGTGCCGGCCGAATCGCAGCCCGGCCGCAAGCTGCGGCTCAGGGGCCGCGGCATCCCGGCGGCTGCACCTTCGGGCACGCCCGGGGACCTGTACCTGGTGCTCGAGCTGGTGCTGCCGCCGGCGAACACCGAGGCGGCACGCGCCGCGTACCGCCGCATGGCTCTGGACCTGGCGTTCGACCCGCGCCAGGGCCAGGGCTGACGCAGGAGCCTTCGCCCATGTCATCGCCAACCACCACCGTCGTCATCACCCAGGCCAGCTGCCTCGGCGAGGGCGACTGGCTCGACGCCGCCGAGCTGGCCCGGGCCTGCCAGGTCGAATCGGCCTACATCGCGCAGCTGGTCGACGAGGGCCTGCTGGCGCCGGCGCAGACCGAGCCCGCCTGGCGCTTCGGCAGCGACGAGCTGGCGCGGCTGCGCCGCATCCAGCGCCTGCGCGCCGATTTCGACGCCAGCCTGCCGGCAGTGGCGCTGATGCTCGACCTGCTCGACGAGGTCGAGCGCCTGCGCGGCCTGCTGCCGCCGGCGGGCCGCCATGGCTGAACCGGCCGGCCGCCGCGCCGGCCCGTCGATGCTCGACCGCAAGCAGGGCTGGAACATCGGCTACTGGCTGATCGCGCTGCTGATGCTGATGCTGCTGCAGGACCTGTGGCGCGGCGCGTCGCAGGTCGAGGCGGTGCCTTACAGCGAGTTCGAGAAGGCGCTGGCCGACGGCCGCATCACCGAGGTGGTGATCAGCGACCGCAGCATCCGCGGCACGCTGAAGTCGAGCGACGGCGGCAAGACGCTGCTGGTGGCCAACCGGGTCGAGCCCGACCTGGCCGCGCGGCTCGACCACTTCAAGGTGCCCTACACCCGCGTCGTCGAGAGCACGCTGCTGCGCGACGTGATGTCGTGGATCGTGCCCACCGCGCTGTTCTTCGGGCTGTGGTATTTCGTGATCCGCCGCATGGCCGAGAAATCGGGCGGGATCGGGGGCGTGGGCGGGCTGGGCGGCTTCATGGCGGTCGGCAAGAGCCATGTCAAGGTCTATGTCGAGACCGCCACCGGCGTGACGTTTGCCGACGTGGCCGGGGTCGACGAGGCCAGGCACGAACTGGAGGAGGTGGTCGACTTCCTCAAGCACCCGCAGGCCTTCGGCCGGCTCGGCGCGCACATCCCCAGGGGCGTGCTGCTGGTTGGCCCGCCGGGCACCGGCAAGACGCTGCTGGCCCGCGCGGTGGCCGGCGAGGCCGGGGTGCCGTTCTTCTCGATCTCGGGCAGCGAGTTCGTCGAGATGTTCGTCGGCGTCGGCGCTGCCCGCGTGCGCGACCTGTTCGAGCAGGCCCGCCAGCGCGCGCCGGCGATCATCTTCATCGACGAGCTCGACGCGCTGGGCCGCGCGCGTGGCGCCTTCCCCGGCATCGGCGGCCACGACGAGAAGGAGCAGACGCTGAACCAGCTGCTGGTCGAGATGGACGGTTTCGACACCTCGTCCGGGCTGATCATCCTGGCGGCGACCAACCGGCCCGAGATCCTCGACCCGGCGCTGCTGCGCGCCGGCCGCTTCGACCGCCAGGTGCTGGTCGACAAGCCCGACCGCATCGGCCGCGTGCAGATCCTGCAGGTACACGGGCGCAAGGTGACGCTGGCGCCCGGCCTGTCGCTCGACGACGTGGCCGCGCTGACCCCCGGCTTCACCGGCGCCGACCTCGCCAACCTGGTCAACGAGGCGGCGCTGGCGGCCACCCGGCGCAAGGCCGACGCGGTGACGTTGGCCGACTTCACCGCCGCGGTCGAGCGCATCGTCGCCGGGCTGGAGAAGCGCAACCGGCTGTTGAACCCGCAGGAGCGCAAGGCGGTCGCCTACCACGAGATGGGCCATGCGCTGGTCGCGCTGGCGCAGCCGGGCATCGACGTGGTGCACAAGGTGTCGATCATCCCGCGCGGCATCGGCTCGCTGGGCTACACGATCCAGCGCCCGACCGAAGACCGCTACCTGATGACCCGCCACGAGCTGCTGCAGAAGATCAGCGTGCTGCTGGCCGGCCGCGCCGCCGAACGGCTGGTGCTCGGCGAGATCTCCACCGGCGCCGCCGACGACCTGGCGCGCGCCAGCGACATCGCCCGCGACATGGTCACCCGCTACGGCATGGACGAGGGCCTGGGCTGCGTGGCCTATGCGCCGCCGCATCCGGTGACGCCGGGGCTGCCGCCCGACTGGGGCAACGCCGGCCCGTCGCTGTCACCCGAGACGCAGTCGCGCATCGATGCCGCGGTGCATGGCCTGGTGAGCGCCGGGCTGGCCCAGGCCACTGCCCTGCTGACACAGCACCGCGTGCTGCTCGAACGCGGCGCCCAGGCGCTGCTCGAAAAGGAGACGCTGGACGAGGCCGCGCTGCGCGAGCTGACCGCCGGGCTGCGGCCGGCCGAGGCTCAGTGACTCATCAGTACCGGCAGGGTCATCGACGACATCACGGTGCGGGTGACGCCGCCGGTCACCCATTCGCGGATCCGGGCATGGCCGTAGCAGCCCATCACCAGCAGGCCGGCGTCCAGGTCGGCGGCCAGCGACAGCAGGTGGTCGCCGAGCTCGCGCGTGGCCGGCCCATTCTGGTGCAGCTGCGCGCCGACGCCGTGGCGCTGCAGGTAGGCCTGCAGCGGGCCGGCGTCGGTGGGCGTGCCCGGCGTCTGGCTGTCGTTCCACATCGCCACGTGGACCTCGTCGGCCTGCTGCAGCAGCGGCAGTGACGCGCTCAGCGCCCGCGCGGCCTCGCGGCAGGGCTTCCACGCCACCAGCGCGACGCGCATGGTCGCCACGCGCTGCGCGGTGTAGGGCACCACCAGCACCGGCCTGCCGCTGTCGTTGAGCGTCCATTCGACGAAGTCGGCCGGCACGTCCTGCGCCGCGCCGAGCTTGGGATCGTGCTGCCCCAGGACGACCAGGTCGGCCACCATCGCGGCGCGGGTGAAGCCGATCAGGCCCTGCTCGCGCGTCAGCTCGGCCCATTGCAGCCGGGTCATGCCGGCCTTCACCGCGGCGTCGAAGTGCGTGCGCGCCAGGTCGCGCCGCTTCGATTCCAGCGCGCTGGCCATCGTCGTGAGCTCCAGCCCCGGGCTGACGCCGAACGGGAACTGCAGGTCCACCGGCGTCGGGGCGAACATCGCCGTCACCGCGCTGTCGTGCGCCTCTGCCAGCTGATGGGCGAGGGCCAAGCGCACCGGGCAATGCGGTGACGAATCGACGTGCGCCAGGATGGCGGCGAGCGAACTCATCGTGAGACTCCGGTGAAAGGCCAGGCCCGAGCATAGACCGCGCACCGCCCGCCGCGTTGCGGGAAATCACCGGCCGGGCCCGGCACCGGCGGGCTTGCGCCCGCTCAAGGCGTGGCCGTCGTGTCCGGCGCAGGATCGCGACATCGGCGTGGCCGCGACACGCCGACGAAGGAGCCGACGATGACCGCCAAGCAACTGCTGTTTCACGACCAGGCGCGCGAGCGCATCCTGCGCGGCGTCGATTCGCTGGCCGATGCGGTCGGCGTCACGCTCGGCCCGCGCGGCCGCACGGTGATCCTCGAACGCGATTTCGGCGGGCCGCAGATCGTCAACTCGGGCGTGCTGGTGGCCAAGGCGATCGAGCTGGAAGACCGGTTCGAGAACCTGGGCGCGCAGCTGCTGCGCGAGGTCGCCGCGCGCACCAGCGAGATGGCCGGCGACGGCACCACCACCGCCACCGTGCTGGCCCACGCGATGATCCGCGAGGGCCTGCGCTACCTGGCCGGCGGCATGAATCCGATGGACCTGAAGCGCGGCATCGAGCAGGCGATCGACGCCGTCGTCGCCGAGATCCACCGCCTGGCCCGGCCCTGTGCCGACTCGAAGGAGATCGCCCATGTCGCGTCGATCTCGGCCAACAACGACCGCTCGATCGGCGATCTGCTGGCGCGGGCGATCGACAAGGTCGGCCGCGAGGGCGCGATCACGATCGAGGACGGCTCGGGCCTGGCCAGCGAGCTGGAGGCGGTCGAGGGCCTGCAGTTCGACCGCGGCTACCTGTCGCCGTACTTCATCAACAACGCCGAGCGCCAGAGCGCGGTGCTCGAGGACGCCGCGGTGCTGCTGGTCGACGGCAAGCTGTCGTCGCTGAAGGACCTGCTGCCGCTGCTCGAGGAGGTGGTCAAGGCCGGCCGGCCGCTGCTGGTGATCGCCGAGGAGATCGACAACGATGCGCTGGCCGCGCTGGTCATCAACACGATGCGCGGCACGCTGAAGGCCTGCGCGGTCAAGGCGCCGGGCTTCGGCGACCGGCGCCGCGCGATGCTGCAGGACATCGCGGTGGTCACCGGCGGCGCGCTGGTCAGCGAGGAGACCGGGCTGACGCTGGCCAAGGCGACGCTGGCGCAGCTGGGCCGCGCGCGCCGGGTCGAGGTCGACAAGGACCGCAGCACGCTGATCGGCGGCGGCGGTGCCGCGCCGGCGATCGCCGAGCGTGTCGCCGCGATCCGCAGGGAGCGCGCCGCCGCGGCCAGCGACTACGACCGCGAGAAGCTCGACGAGCGCATCGCCAAGCTGGCGGGCGGGGTGGCGATCATCAAGGTCGGCGCGGCCACCGAGACCGAGCTGAAGGAACGCAAGATCCGCGTCGAGGACGCGCTGCACGCCACCCGCGCCGCGGTCGAGGAGGGCATCGTGCCCGGCGGCGGCGTCGCACTGCTGCGCGCGCGCCGCGTGCTGGCCGACTTGAAAGGCACGACGCTGGACCACGATTCGGGGCTGCGCATCGTCGAGCGCGCGCTCGAGGAACCGCTGCGCCGCATCGTCATCAATGCCGGCGACGAGCCCTCGGTGATCCTGCACCGGGTCGACGAGGCGGCCGAGCGCGCCTTCGGCTACAACGCCGCGACGCGCGAGTTCGGCGACCTGCTGCAGATGGGCGTGATCGATCCGGCCAAGGTGGCGCGGCTGGCGCTGCAGAACGCCGGCTCGATCGCCGCGCTGATCCTGACCACCGCGTGCATGATCGTCACCGCGCCGACCCAGGCCCACGCGGCGCCGACCGGCACGGCAGGCCAGGCCGGCGCCGACTACTGACCGGGCAGGGGACCACGATGAAGACACCGTTCGCCAACCGTGCCGAGGCCGGCCGCTTGCTCGCCGAGCGCCTCGTCGGGCTGAACCTGCCGCCGCCGCGCGTCGTGCTGGCGCTGCCGCGCGGCGGCGTGCCGATCGCCGCGCCGGTCGCCCGTGCGCTGCACGCGCCGCTGGACCTGCTGCTGGTGCGCAAGATCGGCCTGCCCTGGCAGCCCGAGCTGGCGCTGGCCGCCGTCGTCGACGGCGACCCGCCCGAGATCGTCGTCGACGAGGCGGTGCAGGCGGTCAGCGACGTCGAGCCCGGCTACATCGAGCGGCAGGCCCAGGTCGAGCTGCAAGAGATCGCCCGCCGCCGCGCGCTCTACCTGAAGGGGCGCTCGCCGGTGCCGGTGGCCGGCTGCACCGCGATCGTCGTCGACGACGGCATCGCCACCGGCACGACGGTGCGCGCCGCGCTGAAGGCGCTGCGCCGCCGCCAGCCGGCGAATCTGGTGCTGGCGGTGCCGGTGGCGCCGAGCGACACGCTGGCCGAGCTGCGCGCCGAGGTCGACCAGATCGTCTGTCTGGCCGAGCCGTATCCGTTCGAGGCGATCGGCCTGCACTACCGCGACTTCCATCAGGTGCCCGACGCCGAGGTGCTGGCCGCGCTGGCGGCCGCCGCGGCGCCGGACAAGCCGGCGTGAGCGCTGCCGACGACGGCCGCGAGGTCGTCGAGCGCCTGCGCGAGATGGCCTTGCTGCTCGAAGCGCAGGGCGCCAACGCGTTCAGGATCGCCGCCTACCGGCGCGCCGCCGATCTGCTGGAAGAGCAGCGGCCCGACCTGCGCGCGGTGTTCGAGCGCGACGGCCTGGCCGGGCTCGACGCCTTGCCGGGCATCGGCACCGGCATCGCCGGCGCGGTCGCCGAAATGCTGGCCACCGGCCACTGGCGCCAGCTCGACCGCCTGCGCGGCGGCGCCGACGGCGAGGCGCTGTTCCGCACGATCCCCGGCGTCGGCCCGGCGCTGGCGCGGCACCTGCACGAGGCGCTGGGCATCGACACGCTCGAGGCGCTCGAACTGGCAGCGCACGACGGCCGGCTGGAACGCCTGCCGCATCTCGGCGCGCGCCGGGCCGCGGCGATCCGCGCCGCGCTGGGCGAGATGCTCGACCGCCGGCGCGCACTGCAGCGCCGCGCGGCGGCGCGGCCGGCCGGGCTGGAGCCGCCGGTGGCGCTGCTGCTCGACGTCGACCGCGAGTACCGCCAGGGCGCCGAGGCCGGCCGCCTGCCGCTGATCGCGCCGCGGCGCTTCAACCCGGGCAACGCGGCCTGGCTGCCGGTGCTGCACACGGCGCGCGACGACTGGCAGTTCACCGCGCTGTTCTCGAACACCGCCCGGGCGCATGAGCTGGGCCGGGTGCACGACTGGGTGGTGCTGTACTGCGAGGACAAGGACCACGGCGCGCGCCAGTACACCGTGGTCACGCCGGCCGGCGGACCGCTGGCCGGCCGCCGCGTCGTGCGCGGCCGCGAGGCCGAATGCCAGGCCTGGTACGCGTCCTGGCCGGCCCTGCGCGCTGCCGACCCGACCCCCGCGCACCGGAGCCGCTGATGCTGATCTTCGCCCTCGACCGCCACGACCAGCCGCTGGCGCAGGCCGTCGCCGAAGAACTGGACGTCGACCTGGCGCCGCACGAGGACCGCGGCTTCGAGGACGGCGAGTCGAAAGGCCGGCCGCTGGTCGACCCGCGCGGCGCCGATGCCTACGTGCTGCTGGGCCTGCACGGCGGCCCCGAGACGACGCCGCACGACAAGCTGAGCCGGCTGCTGTTCTTCATCGCGACGCTGCGCGACCACGGCGCGGCCCGCGTCACCGCGGTGCTGCCGTACATGGCCTTCGCCCGCAAGGATCGGCGCACCCAGCCCTTCGACCCGGTCAGCCAGCGCTACCTGGCGCAGCTGATCGAGGCGGTCGGCACGCAGCAGGTGATCACGCTGGAGGCGCACAACGTCGCGGCGATGCAGAACGCCTTCCGCTGCCCCACGCAGCACCTGCCGGTGCATGCGGTCTTCGGCGCTCTGGCCGCCGAGCTGCAGACCGCCGGCCGCATCGTCGTGGCCTCGCCCGACCCGGGCGGCGTCAAGCGCGCGCAGCTGTGGCAGCAAGACCTGGCGCAGCAGCTGAAGCGGCCGGTCGGCTTCGCGATGCTCGACAAGCGGCGCAGCGAAGGCCGCAGCGAGGGCGCCACCGCGCTGGCCGGCGACGTGCGCGACGCGGTGGTGCTGCTGGTCGACGACCTGATCGCCACCGGCACCACGCTGCAGCGCGCCGCGCTGGCCCTGCGCGCTGCCGGGGCGCGGCGGGTGCTGGCCTGCGCCGCACACGGGTTGTTCATCGCGCCGGCGGCCGACACGCTGGCCGACCCGGCGATCGACCAGGTGCTGGTCAGCGACAGCGTGCCGGCCTTCCGCGTGCCGGCCGAAGGCGCGTTGCGCGACAAGCTGCGGGTGCTGTCCTGCGTGCCGCTGCTGGCCTCGGCGATGCGCGAGAGCCACAGGGCCTGGCTGCGCTGACTTCGGCGAAACCAGCCGACAGGATCGGCACGCCGCTGCTGCCACACCCGTCGGTGTGGCGGTATTGCGCCTGTCCAGGTTCTGCGGGCACCTCAGCTTGCGATCCGCGAGCAGGGTCACGCTCCGCGGCGGCGCAGGTCGACCCGTCGATCTTGCGGTTCGTGGCAGCACTGGTTGCCATCCACCGGCGCAGGCTGCCTGGGCGGCTGGCATGCAGGCTGGCGTCGGGCCAGCCGTGTCGCTGCGGTGGCCACTAACATCGGGCCGATGACACGCCGCCCGATTGCCGCCACGCCACGCCACGACGCCCGCCGGGCCGAAGCACGGTCCGCGGTGGGCAGGTCGACCCCGCGTCGGTTCGTCCACCGTCCGGCGCTGGCGGCATCGGCCCTGATGCTGCTGGGCACGGCCGCGCCCGCACAGGAGCTCGAACCCCGGGCCTATTCGAATGCGCCGGTCGGGTTCAACTTCCTGGTCGTGGGCTATGGCCGGTCGCAGGGCGGCCTGTCGTTCGATCCCGCACTGCCGATCGAGGATGCGAAGCTGAAGATCGACTCCGCGGTGTTCGCCTATGCGCGCACGCTGGACCTGTGGGGCAAGTCCGGCCGCTTCGATGTCGTGCTGCCGTACTCGCACCTGTCGGGCAGCGCGATGGTCGCCGGCCAGCCGGCCGAACGGCAGATCACCGGCTTCAGCGAGCCGCGGTTCCGCCTCTCGGTCAACCTGTACGGCGCGCCGGCGCTGTCGCTGCAGGAGTTCTCGCGCTACCAGCGGGACCTGGTCGTCGGCACCAGCCTGCAGGTGTCGCTGCCCAGCGGCCAGTACGACCCCAGCCGGGCCATCAACCTGGGCAGCCATCGCTGGACGGTCAAGCCGGACATCGGCTTTTCCAAGGCCTTCGGCGCGGCGACGCTGGACGTCACCGCAAGCGCCACCTTCTACGGCGACAACAGCGACTACTACGGCGGCCAGACCCTCGAGCAGGCGCCGCTCTACGCCACCCAGGCCCATCTCAGCTGGGACTTCGGCGGCGGCATCTGGGCCGCGCTGGGCGGCACCTACTACCGCGGCAGCCGGGTCACGATCAACGGCAACACCAGCCTGATCGAACTGGGCAACAGCCACGCCGGCGCGATGCTGGCGCTGCCCGTCGATCGCCATCAGTCGGTCAAGTTCAGCCTGAGCAGCAGCATCAAGACCCGCACCGGGTCCGATCTCACCGCCTTCGCGATGGCCTGGCAGGTCCGCTGGGGCGCCGGGTACTGATGCGCCTGCCCGCCGCTCAGCCGGGCTGGGGCGGGCTCGACGCCAGCGCCAGGTAGCGCCGGCCCAGCGCCAGCCAGTGATCGTGCCGGCTCGGCCGGGCGTCGAGCAGGTGCGCCACCGCCAGCCGCGCCCGCAGCAGCGCCCGGTCGAGGCGGTAGAACTGCAGCAGCGCGGGTGGCGGCAGGTCGTCCAGCCGTTCGCTGCAGCGCCCGATCAGCAGGGGGCCGACCCAGGCGGCACCCAGGCGTTCGCATTCCAGGCCCAGTGCGCTCAGTTCCTCGAAGGGGTCGACCTGGCGCAGCGCATCGTTGAAGGCCAGGCAGTCGATGACCACCGGCGGCTCGACCAGGCAGACATGCTCGGCGCGCAGGTCGCCGTGGCCGTCGACGACGTGGCGCTGGCGCACCCGCTGGCGCAGCGCCTCGTCGAGCTGGCCGAGCAGGCGCTCGGCCCGGTCCAGCAGCGGCGCGGCCTCAACCAGCGCGAAGTTCGCATCGCCCAGCACCTGGCGGTGCCGGGCCTGTTCGGCGTGAAAGCGCGCGAGATGGGCATCGGCATCCACCGGCGCCGGCAGCGCATGCTGGTAGAAGCGCGCCAGCGTCGAGGCCAGCAACTCGACCTGGGCCGGCTGCAGATGGCCGGTGGCGATCATCCGGTCGAGCATGCACTCGGCCGGCAGGCGCTGCATCTGCACCAGCCAGTCGACCGTCTCGCCTCCGGCTGGCAGCGCCGCCTCGGGCTGCAGCGACAAGCGGCCATCGGGCTCTTGCTGCACGGCCAGCAGCCCCTGATAGACCTCGGGCGCCAGGCGCCGGTTCAGTCGCAGCTCGGCGCGCGCATCACGCTCGCGGTCGGCCACCGTGCGGTAATCGAGCAGCGGCGGGTAGCAGACCGGCTTCTTCAGCTTCAGCACCTGCCGGGCGTCGAGCACGATCCAGGACATGTGCGTCTCGATCGCCTCGACCGGCGCGCTGCCCGCCGCATGGGCCTGCGGCGACAGCAGGAAGTGCAGCGTCTCCAGCGACCGGTCGAACAGCGTCCGATCGACCGGCACCCGCTGTTGCGCCGCCTCGCTCACTCGATCGCCAGCCGCTTCGAACTCGGTTCGGCCTTCTTCGGCATCGTCAGTTCGAGCACGCCGTTGGTGTACCTGGCCTGGGCCTTGGCATCGTCGACCGGCTTGTCCAGCCACAGCGTGCGGCTGGCATAGCCATAGCGCCGCTCGGAGCGCAGCACGCGGCCGTCCTTCTTCTCTTCCGATTCCTGCTTGACTTCGGCGCTGACGCTGACCTGATTGCCGTCGATGCGCACGTCGATGTCTTCCTTGCGCACGCCGGGGATCTCGGCCTTCAGCGTGTAGGCAGCGTCGGTTTCGCTCAGGTCCACCTTGATCTGCGGCGTGCCTTCGCCCGCCTCGCCGCGCCACGGGCCCAGCATGCGGCGGAACGCGTCCTCGAACGGGTCGAGCGCCAGCAGTTCGTTTCTACGTGGGTTGCTCATGGTCATGCTCCTCGGAGTGGCCTGAACCCGGTGGAGGCGGCAGGCCACGGACCACCTCGGTCCAGATTCTGCGCGTCGCGCCGACCGCGGTCTTGAGTTGGCTCAAGCCTTGCCCGAGGTCGGCGGCCGATCATCGTCGGGTTTCGAGGAGAGCGCGATGATGAAGCTCCTGGTGGCGGTGGATGGTTCCGAACCGGCACGCCACGCGATCGACGCAACGGCCCGCCTGGCCCGTGAACTGGGCAGCGCCGAGGTGCTGCTGCTGAACGTGCGCGACAACCCGATCTACTACGGCGAGCTGCCGGCCTTCGACGCCGAATCGGTCGAGCGCGCGATGGCTGCCGCGCAGCAGGACCTGCTGGCCGCCGCGGTGGCGCAGGCGCACGAGGCGGGGCTGCAGCAGGTCAGCGCGCTGGCGGCCGAAGGGCTGGCGGCGCAGCAGATCGCGCGAACGGCCACCGAGAAGAAGGTCGACCAGATCGTGATGGGCACCCATGGCCGCAATCCGCTGGGAGGCCTGCTGCTAGGATCGGTCGCCCAGCGCGTGGTGCATCTGGCGACGCTGCCGGTGTTGCTGGTGAAGTGATCCCGCCGGGCCGGGCGAGCCACGCGCGAGCGCCATCGCCCACCGATGCCCGACCGACCCGAATCCCCCCCGACCGCCGAGACGGTGTTCCGCGCCCGCGGCCTGTGCAAGGTCTACCGCAGCGGCGAGGTCGAGGTGCACGCGCTGCGCGAGGTCGACCTCGACATCGCCCGCGGTGAATTCATCGTGCTGCTCGGCGCCTCGGGCAGCGGCAAGAGCACGCTGCTGAACATCCTGGGCGGGCTCGACGTGCCGACCACCGGCGAGGTGGCCTTCGGCGACCACCGGCTCGACGGCGCCGGCGAGGCCGCGCTGACTGCCTACCGGCGCGAGCATGTCGGCTTCGTGTTCCAGTTCTACAACCTGATCCCCAGCCTGACGGTGCGCGAGAACGTCGCGCTGGTGACCGACATCGCGGTCAAGCCGATGGCGGTCGACGAGGCCATCGAACTCGTCGGCCTGACGCCGCGGCGCGACCATTTTCCGGCCCAGCTGTCGGGCGGCGAGCAGCAGCGGGTGGCGATCGCCCGGGCGATCGTCAAGCGCCCCGACGTGCTGCTGTGCGACGAACCGACCGGCGCGCTCGACTACACCACCGGCAAGCTGGTGCTCGAGGTCATCGCCCGCATCAACCGCGACACCGGCACCACCGCGGTGGTGATCACCCACAACGCGGCGATCGCCGGCATGGCCGACCGGGTGATCCACCTCGGCGACGGGCGCATCCAGAAGGTCGAGCGCAACGAGCACAAGCTCACCCCGTCGCAGCTGAGCTGGTGAAGGCCGCGCGATGAAAGCCCTGGACCGCAAGCTGCTGCGCGACCTGCGAACGCTGTGGAGCCAGGCGCTGACGATCGCGCTGGTGGTGGCCAGCGGCGTGGCCGGCTTCATCACCACGCTGTCGGCGGTCGATTCGCTCGAGGCGGCGCGCGACCGCTTCTATGCCGAGGCCCATTTCGCCGACGTCTTCGCGGCGCTGAAGCGCGCGCCGCTGGCGCTGGCCGACGAGTTGCGCGGGCTGCCCGGCGTCGCCGACGTGCAGACCACGCTGGAGATGGCGGTGCGCGTCGAGCGCGACGGCAGCAGCGAGCCGATCATCGGCCAGATGATCGGCGTCGACCCGCGCCGGCCGGCGCGGCTGAACCAGGTCTCGCTGCGCGGCGCGCGGCCGGTCGACCCGGCGTTCTTCACCCCCGGCAAGCCGCTGCCCGACGGCGCGCTGCCGGTCTGGGTGTCGGAGGTCTTCGCCACCGCCAACGGCCTGAAGCCCGGCGCGCGGCTGTCGGCGCTGATCAACGGCAAGCGCCGCACGCTGCAGCTGGTGGCGGTGGCGCTGTCGCCCGAGTACGTGTTCGCCGGTCTCTGGGGCATGCCCGACCAGCGCGGCTTCGGCGTGTTCTGGGTCGACCACGAGGCGCTGGCCGCCGCCTACGACATGACCGGCGCGTTCAACCAGCTGGCCGTGAAACTGGCACCGGGCGGAGACGAACGCGCGGTGATCGACGCGCTGGGACTGCGCCTGGCCGCCTACGGCGGCCGCCAGGCGCATGGCCGCGCCGACCAGGTCTCGCACGCGATGCTGAACAACGAAGTCAAGGAGCAGCAGGTGATCGCCACGCTGCTGCCGGCGATCTTCCTCGCGGTGGCCGCCTTCCTGCTGAACGTGGTGATCTCGCGGCTGGTCGCCACCCAGCGCGAGCAGATCGCCGCGCTGAAGGCGCTGGGCTACGCCAACCGGCGCATCGCCGGCCATTACCTGACGATGGTGCTGGCGATCGTCGCGCTCGGCCTCGCGATCGGCGTGGCGCTGGGCGAGGTGCTGGGCGGCCTGTTCGTCGGGCTGTACGCCGAGTTCTTCCGCTTCCCGGTGTTCGAGCACCGCATGGCACCGTGGCTGGTGCTCGTCAGCGGCGCGCTGACCCTGGCCACCGCGGTGCTGGGCACGCTGAGCGCGATCGCCGGCATCGTGCGGCTGGCGCCGGCCGAGGCAATGCGCCCGCCGGCACCCGGCCGCTACCGCCGCACGCTGCTGGAGCGGCTGGGCCTGCAGCGCATCGGCACCACCACGCGGATGATCCTGCGCCAGATGGAGCGCCGGCCCTGGCGCACCGCGCTGTCGATCGGCGGCGTCGCGGCCTCGGTGGCGATCGTCGTGCTGGGCAACTTCTTCCGCGACGCGATCGAGTTCATCGTCGACGCCCAGTTCAACCTGACGATGCGCAACCAGGTCGCGGTCTGGGCGATCGACCCGCTGGACGCCGGCGCCGCCCGCGAACTGGCGCGGCTGCCCGGCGTCGACGCGGTGGAGCCGACCCGCTTCGTCTCGGTGACGCTGGTCAACGGCCACCGGCGCGAGCGCAGCCAGATCCGCGGCTACGCGCCGGTGCCCGAGCTGTACCGCATCATCGACGTCGACCTGCGCGCGGCCGCGCTGCCGCCCGACGGACTGGTGCTGACCGACCGGCTGGCCGCCAAGCTGGGCGTGCGGGTGGGCGACCGGCTGCGTGTCGAGGTGCTCGAAGGCCGCGAGCGCACGCTGGACCTGCGCGTGGACGCCACGGTGCGCGAGATGATGGGGCTGAACGCCTACATGGCGCGCCCGGCGCTGAACCGCCTGCTCGGCGACGGCGACCTGGCCGGCGGCTTCATGCTGGCCATCGCCCCGGGGCACGAGGCCGCGGTGCTGAAGGCCACCCAGGCCATGCCGCGGGTGGCCGGCGCCTTCAGCAAGGCGACGATGCTGCGCAACATGGAAGAGATCAGCGCGCGCAACATCCGCATCATGAGCACGGTGCTGACGATCTTCGCCAGCGTGATCGCGGTCGGCGTGGTCTACAACAACGCCCGCATCGCGCTGGCCGAGCGCGGCTGGGAGCTGGCCAGCCTGCGCGTGCTGGGCTTCACCCGCGCCGAGGTGTCGGCGCTGCTGCTGGGCGAGATGGCGATCGTCGTCGCGCTGGCGCTGCCGCTGGGCATGCTGGCCGGCTGGGGCCTGGTGCATGCGCTGGCCGGCGCGCTTCAGAGCGACCAGTTCCTGTTTCCGGTCATCATCCGGCCGCGCACCTTCGCCTGGGCGGCGGTCTGCGTGGTGCTGGCGGCGGTGGCCAGCGCGCTGGTGGTGCGCCGGCACATCGACCGGCTGGACATGGTGGCGGCCTTGAAGACGCGGGAGTGAGGATGCAGACCCGGAGCAGGATCGGCCTGATCGGCGGCGCAATGGTGCTGGTGGCGCTGCTGGCCTGGGCCTTTGCGCCGCGGCCGCTGGACGTGGAGGTGGCGCAGGCCGTGCAGGGCCCGTTCGAGAGCGCCGTCAGCGAGGACGGCAAGACCCGGCTGCGCGAGCGCTACACCGTCTCGGCGCCGCTGGCCGGGCGGCTGGCGCGCATCCGGCTCGACGAAGGCGACCGGGTCGAGGCCGGCGCGGTGCTGGCAACGCTGACGCCGGTGCTCTCGCCGCTGCTCGACGAGCGCAGCCAGCGCGAGCTGAAGGCGCGCATCGACGCCGCGCAGGCCAACCTGGCGCGCAGCGCGGCGCGGCTCGAACGCGCCAGGCTGGGCGTCGCCCAGGCCCGCAACGACCAGCAGCGCAGCGAGCAGCTGGCCCAGCAGGGCTTCGTCGCGGCCACCCGGCTGGAGACCGAGCGCCTGGCGGTGCAGGCCGCCCAGCGCGAGGTGGAGGCTGCCGAGCAGGAGCGCCATGTCGCCCGCCACGACCTCGAGCAGGCCCGGGCGGCGCTGGCCGCCACCCAGGGCACGCCCGGCGGCAGGCCCTTCGAGCTGAAGTCGCCGGTGGCCGGCCAGGTGCTGCGCGTGCTGCAGGTCAGCGAGACCACCGTGGCGCTGGGCATGCCGCTGCTCGAACTGGGCGACCTGGGCCAGCTGGAGGTGGTGGCCGAGCTGCTGACCGCCGACGCGCTGGCCACGCCGCCGGGCAGCGCGGTGCGCATCGAGCGCTGGGGCGGGCCTATCACGCTGCAGGGCGTGGTGCGCCGGGTCGAGCCGGCGGCGTTCACCAAGGTCTCGGCGCTGGGCGTCGAGGAACAGCGCGTGCGGGTGCTGATCGACATCACCAGCCCGCCCGAACAGTGGAAGACGCTGGGCGACGGCTACCGCGTCGGCGTGCGCATCGTCACGCTGGCGCTGCCGCAGGCGGTGACGGTGCCGGTGAGCGCGGTGTTTCCCCTGCCCGGTGGTGGCAGCGCGGCGGGCGAGGGCGCCGGCGAACCCGCCAACCCTGGCGTGGGCAGCGAACGCCAGGCGGTGTTCGTCGTCGACGGCGGACGCGCCAGGCTCAAGCCGGTGCAGGTGGGCGCCCGCAACGGCATCCAGGCCTGGGTGCGCGAAGGCCTGGCCGCCGGCGCGCAGGTGATCGTCTACCCCGGCGCCGCGGTGGTCGACGGCGCGCGGGTCAAGCCGCGCAAGGTGTAGGAGGCCCCGATGTCCGCGATCGCGATGGCCCTGGTTCAGCCGGCCGCTCGCCGGCTCGAAGCGATTCCCTGCCCGATGCCGGCCCTGCAGCCCGGCCAGGTCCGGCTGCGGGTGCGCGCCTGCGGCGTCTGCCGCACCGACCTGCATGTGGTCGACGGCGACCTGGCAACGCCAGGGCTGCCGCGCATCCCCGGCCACGAGATCGTCGGCGAGGTGGTCGAGACCAGCGCCGGCTGCGAACCCTGGCGCATCGGCGACCGCGCCGGCGTGGCCTGGCTGCACGACACCTGCGGCCACTGCCGCTGGTGCGCCAGCGCGCGAGAACCTGTGCGGCAGCGCGCGCTTCACCGGCTGGAGCGTCGACGGCGGCTATGCCGAGTACGCCGTGGCGCCGGCCGAGGCCTGCATCGCGATCCCGCCGGGCTACGGCGACGTCGACGCTGCGCCGCTGCTGTGCGCCGGGCTGATTGGCTACCGCGCCTGGCGCATGGCGGGGGAGGGTGCCGACCCGGCGGTGGTCGGCCTCTACGGCTTCGGCGCCGCCGCGCACCTGATGGCCCAGGTGGCGCTGGCCGAAGGCCGCACCGTCTACGCCTTCACCCGGGCCGGCGACACCGCGGCGCAGCAGCTGGCGCTGTCGCTGGGCGTGCACTGGGCCGGCGATCCGGCCCAGGCGCCGCCGCAACCGATGGACGCCGCGATCCTGTTCGCGCCGGCCGGCGAACTGGTGCCGCAATCGCTGGCCCAGCTGCAGCCCGGCGGCACGGTGGTCTGCGCCGGCATCCACATGAGCGACATCCCGTCGTTCCCGTACCGGCTGCTGTGGATGGAGCGCCGCATCCGCTCGGTCGCCAACCTGACGCGGCGCGACGGCCATGAATTCATGGCCTGGGCGGGCCGGCACCGGCTGCGGCTGGCGACGCGGGCCTACCCGCTGGTGCAGGCGAACGAGGCGCTGGATGATCTGCGGGCGGGGCGGATTGCGGGGGCGGCGGTGTTGACGGCCTGATGCGGTCGCGCCCCGGTCGAGCGCGGCGTGGACATTCGGCCGACACCCGCCGCTGCGGCGGTATGCTGAACCCGTCCTGTCCCCACCGTACATCGAAAGCGATCGGCGATGACCCATCCGACACCCGAAGAGACCGCCGCCTGGCAGAAGCGTCTGGCCGCGCAGGCGAACAACCGCGCCTGGGCGCTGGCCGAGGCGCTCACCCGGACGCCGGAGGAAGACGAAGAGATGCTTCAGGCCGCCCACGCGGCGATGCACTTCTGGAAGATCGTCGGCGATGCCGGCAATCGGGCGCATGCGGCGCAGCTCGTCGCGCATGTGTATGCGTTGCTCGGCTTGCCGAACCCGGCCAGGCACTACCTGAAGCAGTCGCAGCCGCACTTCCTCGACCGGGAATGCGCGCCGTGGGAACTGGCTTTCGCCCACGCGGTGGCGGCGAACGTTGCCGCCGCCGCCGGCGACCACGCGTCGCATGCCAGGCACTACCGCCAGGCCGAGCAATGCGTGGCCGCGCTGGCGGACGCCGAAGACCGCGAGATCCTGGGCGCCACAATGCGGGTCATTCCTGTTCCCAAGGGCTGAATCGAGGCCCGCCCGGCGATCGCACTTGCAGCCGTCGGCTTCGCCGGCCTGCT
Source organism: Burkholderiaceae bacterium (assembly GCA_016790515.1). GTDB lineage: Bacteria > Pseudomonadota > Gammaproteobacteria > Burkholderiales > Burkholderiaceae_C > Pseudaquabacterium. The sequence goes on from JAEUOY010000115.1 coordinate 35,836, forward strand.
TCGGCCGGCCGTCGGCGACGTCGGGCCCGCGACCCAGCACCCGTTCCAACATGGCAGACCAGCGTCCGAGCATCGAAGCCGCCGAGTGGGAGCTCTACCGGGCACTTCGTGAGCAATGGACCCACGAGGACAACCTGGTCAACCACCGGCTGATGTGGCTGATCCTGTCCGAAGGCCTGTTGTTCACGGCCTACGGCACGCTGTCGACGGCGCAACTGCACTGGCTGGTGCTCGGCTTCCCGTTCTTCGGCATGGCGGTTTCGGCCGTCATCGGTATCAGCATCTATGCGGCCCTGGCGGCCACCGAAGAGGTCAGGCGACAGTTCGATGCGGCCGGTCTCGAGAAGATCTGCAGCCTCACGCCGGGCCGGCGCATCGGCAGCAGGGGGCGCTGGGCGGCGCTGTCGTTGCCCTTCGTCTTCGGTGCGCTGTGGCTGCTCGCCATGGTCGGTGCCTTTCGCGTTTGATGGCGGGGCCGGTATCGGTCCGCGACGCCCTGGTCGCCCGCGCGACGGCGCCCATGGCACTCGCGATGGGCCAGCCGCCGTGCCGACGGACCTGTTTCAGCCACCGAGTCCCCGCCCGGCCCGTCCGCGTGCACCGGCGCCTGAGCAGCTTGCCCGCAAGGCCCGGGCACGGGCCGCGGGACGATGCCGGGCCGCGCCAGCGCCGATACTGGGCACCTGCGACCGCCCGGCCCACCATGTTCACGAACCTCCCGACCTTCCTCGTCCATTGGGCCATCACCGCGCTGTCGCTGTGGCTGGCCAGCCGGGTCTTCAGCGGCATCCGCTTTGCCGATACCTCGTCGCTGGTGCTCTCGGCGCTGATGCTGGGCTTCGTCAACGCGGTGCTGCGGCCGATCCTGATCGTGCTGACGCTGCCACTGACCTTGCTGACGCTGGGGCTGTTCCTGCTGGTTATCAACGCCCTGCTGCTGATGCTGGTGTCGCGCCTGATCAGGGGTTTTCGGATCTCCGGGTTCTGGACCGCGTTCTTCGCCAGCATCTTCATCACGCTGGTGGCCCTGCTGTTCGACGCCCTGCTGCTGGGCGGCCAGGTGTCGTGGGACACGCCGATGCCGATGCAGCAGCAGCCGCGCTGGATCTGAGTTGCCGGCGAGAAACCCTGATATGCGCAGGGTGAGCAGCCCGTGCCAGTATCCCGGTCTGGCCACGTCGTGGCTGCCCACCGGAGATCTGCCGATGATCAAAGCCGTTCTTCCCCTCGCGCTGGCCTTCGTTGCCAGTACCGCCATGGCCTGCCCCGCCGCCGACAAGTCGATGGACGCCAAGGCCGGCAGCACACCGACGGTGGCCAGCGCACTGTCGACGGTGACGCAGCAGAGCAGGGCCGAAGCCGACAAGAGGCCGATCAAGACGGTCGAGGCGAAGAAGCCCGCGTCCTGACCGCCGCCGCCTTCGGCGCCCGCGCCCGGCCGAGTGCCGGGCGTTTTCATTGGGCGGCGGCCCGGCACGCACGCTCGCCTGCCGCGGCCGGCCGCAGGGTCTTCAGGGCTGGGCCGTTTCGTGCAGCCTGGCCTGCACCCGGTCGATCATCTGGTGCAGCGCGGCGACCTCGGCGCTGCCGAGCAGGTCGTTCAGGCCCTGCTGCGCGCGTTTCCAGTGGACGCGGGCCTCGGCATGCTTGGCAATGCCCTCGGCGGTGATGGCGATCAGCCGGCCGCGGGCGTCGGCACCGGGGCCCTGCAGAACCCAGCCCTGGGCCGCCAGCGGGCGCAGGTTGCGGGTCAGCGTCGAGGCATCCATGCCCATGCGCTCGGCCAGCGCCGACGGCGCGATCGGCCCCAGCGTCAGCACATGCGACAGCAGCGAGAACTGCGGCCCGGTCAGCCCGGCCTGGCCCAGCTGCTCGTCGTAACGCCGCGACACGCTGCGCAGCAGCTGCCTGAGCTTGAAGTTGGTGCAGCCCTGCGGCTGCGCGTCGGTGGATTTCATGTCACACTTGCATATGCAATGTTTGCAGTTGCAGGTAATTCCGGCTGAAGGATAGCACCTTGACCACCGCCACACTGACTCCCGAGCCGCCCAAGCCCGCTGCGCCCGCGGCGGCATCACCGGCGCGCGCCGCGGCCGATGCGATGCTGTCGGCGCCGCTGCTGCCCACGCTGCTGCGCTTCGCGCTGCCGAACATGGTCGCGATGGTCGCCACCGCGCTGGCAGCGATCGCCGAGACCGCCTACGTCGGCAGCTTCGGCGTGGTCTCGCTCGCCGGCATGGCGCTGGTGTTCCCGATGGTGATGTTCCAGATGATGCTGTCGGCCGGTGCGATGGGCGGCGGCGTGTCGTCGGCCGTCAGCCGCGCGTTCGGCGCCGGCGACCCGGCGCGCGCCAACGCGCTGGCGGTGCATGCGCTGTGGATCGGCGTGGCCGCCGGCACGCTGTACATGGCGCTGATGCTGGCCTTCGGGCCGGCGCTGTTCGCCGCGCTGGGCGGCCACGGCGAGGCGCTGGCCCAGGCGGTGGCCTATGCCAACGTGGCCTTCCTCGGCTCGATCTTCATCTGGGGGGTCAACACGCTGTCGTCGGTGATCCGCGGCTCGGGCAACATGACCATGCCCTCGGCCACGCTGCTGGGCGTGGCGGTGCTGCAGGTGGCCGTGGGCGGCGCGCTCGGGCTGGGCTGGGGGCCGCTGCCGCGGCTGGGCATGGCCGGCGTCGCCGCGGGGCAGGTGGTGGCCTACGCCGCGGGCGCCGCGGTGCTGATGGTCTACCTGCACAGCGCACGTTCGCGCATCCGCCTGCGCCTGCGCGGCACGCCGATCGAGCGCGCGCTGCTGGCCGACATCCTGAAGGTCGGCGCGCTGGCCTGCATCTCGCCGCTGCAGACGGTGCTGACGATCCTGGTCCTGACCGCGCTGGTCGCCAAGTTCGGCACCACCGCGCTGGCCGGCTACGGCATCGGCACCCGGCTCGAGTTCCTGCTGGTGCCGATCGCCTTCGCGGTGGGCGTCGCGTCGGTGCCGCTGGTCGGCATGGCGATTGGCGCCGGCCGCATCGCGCGCGCCCGCCAGTCGGCCTGGACCGCCGCGGCCATCGCCTTCGCGCTGCTGGGCGTGCTGGGGCTGGTGCTGGCGATCGCACCCGATCTCTGGACCACCCGCTTCACGCAGGATCCGGCGGTGGTCGCCGCGGCGGCGCTGTATTTCCACTGGGCCGGGCCGTGCTACGGCATGTTCGGCCTCGGGCTGAGCCTGTACTTCTCGTCGCTGGGCGCCGGCAAGGCCGGCGGCCCGGTGCTCGCCGGTACGCTGCGGTTGGTGCTGGTAGCCGTCGGTGGCTGGGTGCTGGCGCTGCTGCAGACGCCGCCGTGGACGATCTTCGCGCTGGTCGCGCTGGGCATGGCGGCCTACGGCCTGGCGATGATCGCCGCGGTGCGCTACACGCCCTGGGGTGCGACGGCGTAGCGGTTCACAGACACTCAGCGGCGCGCCGGCCAGGTGGCCAGCAGCAGCCCGGCCAGCGCCAGCACCAGCGCCGCGACATGGCCGCTGCCGAAGGGCTCGCCCAGCAGGCCCACGCCGACCGCCGCCGCGCTGATCGGCAGCATCACCGTGAACACGCCGGCCTGCGGCGCCGGCACCTGGGCCAGGCCCTTCATCCACAGCCAGACCGTGGCCACGCTGGCGGCCAGCGAATAGAACACCAGCAGCGCCCAGGTGTCGGCGCGCACGCCGGCGAAGTCGAATGACAGTGCCTGCCACAGCCCCAACGGCGTGACCAGCGCCAGGCCCCACAGGTTGATCAGCGCGCTGATGCGCCGCGGCGAGACCTTGCCGGTCAGCCGCTTGCCGATCACCACGTACGAGGCCTCGCAGAACACGGCGGCGAGCAGCAGTGCGTGGCCGGCCAGTGCCTGCAGCGGTGCCTGGCCCGGTTCTGCCGGCGCCGCGCCGTTGGCGCCGGCGGGCGAGCGAGCGAATGCGAGCAGCGCGATGCCCAGCGCGGCGCAGCCGATCGCGGCCATCGTGCGACGGCTGATGCGCTCGCCCAGCCAGATCCGGGACAACAGCGCGACCGCGGCCGGAATCGCCGCCATCACGACGCCGGCCGACAGCGCCGAGGTCAGCGCCACGCCGAACAGCATGCAGATCGAGAACAGGAAGTTGCCTAGGAAGCTTTCCCAGAACATCAGCTGGCGGTCGTGGCCGGACAAGGCGGCCTCGCCGGGCACGCGCCTGACCCAGTGCAGCATCGCCAGCGCCGCGATGGCGAAGCGCAGCCAGGCCAGCAGGAACACCGGCAGCGAGGCGACCAGCAGCCGCGACAGGCCGACGTAGCTGCCCACCAGCGCCATGCTGGCGGCCAGGCAGGCGTAGGCGACGAGCGGTGCGCGGGCCGCGCTCAAGCGGCGCGCTCCGGCGCCGCGTCAGAACATCGCCGCATAGCGGGTGAGTTCCCAGTCGCTGACATGGCGGGCGTGGGCGCCGTGCTCGGCGCGCTTGAGCGCGAGGAACTGCGCCAGCAGCGTCTCGCCCAGCGCGGAGCAGATCACCGCGTCGTCGGCCAGCGCGTCCAGCGCCACGTCCAGGAACTGCGGCAGCAGCGCGATGCCACGCGCGTGCAGCTGCGCGGCGTCCAGTACGGCCAGGTCGTCGTCGGCCGCCGCAGGCAGCTCGAGCTGGCGCTCGATGCCGTCGAGCCCGGCGGCGACCATCGCGGCGCTGACCAGGTAGGGGTTCGCGCTCGAGTCGGGCAGCCGCCACTCGAAGCGGCCGTGCAGCGTGCGCAGCAGCGCGGTGCGGTTGTTCGGCCCATGGGTGATGCAGGCCGGTGCCCAGTGGCTGCCGGAAATCGACCCGCTCGCCTTCAGCCGCTTGTAGCCGTTGACGGTGGGCGCCGCCAGCGCGCACAGCGCCGGCGAATGGGAGAGCACGCCGGCCGCGAACTGGCGGCCCAGCGGCGACAGCTGCACGGCGTGGTCGACCGAACCGTCGGCGCGGTGCGGCACGAACAGGTTGCGGCTGTTGCCGCGGCTGTCGTGCACCGCGCCCGACCACAGCGACACGTGCATGTGCATGCCGCTGCCGGGCTGGTCGGCGAAGGGCTTGGGCATCATCGAGAAGACCATGCCCTGGGCCTCGGCCAGCGCGTGGCCGGCCTGCTTGAACAGCATCAGGTGGTCGGCGCTGGCCAGCACGTCGTCGAAGCCGAAGTTGACCTCGTACTGGCCATGCGCGTCCTCGTGGTCGATCTGCAGCACGTCCAGCCCGCAGGCCTCCAGCGCCTGCTGCAGGCCTTGCAGGTAGGCGCGCTGGCGCGGCAGGCTCTTCAGGTCGTAGCTGGGCTTGCCCAGGCGGTCGAGGTCGTCGGCCGGCAGCCAGCGGCCGTCCACCCGCTTGAGCAGGAAGAACTCCGGCTCGATGCCGGTGCGCAGGTGCCAGCCCTTGGCCGCCAGCCGCGCCACCTGCCGGCGCAGGACCTGGCGCGGACAGGCGTCGAAGGGCTCGCCGGCGACGAAGCCGTCGCAGACCACCCGGGCGTAGCCGGGCAGCCAGGGCAGGGCGGTGGCGGTGCTGGCCGCGCCGCGGGCCCAGTACTCGGACCGCGGGCCGCAGCGCGGCAGGCCGGTGCCGTCGATCGACGGCCCGGAGAAGCCCGCGCCCTCGGTCAGCAGGTCGTCCAGGTGGGCCAGCGGCAGGTACTTGCCACGGGCCACGCCGTGGATGTCGGTGAACTGCGCGATCAGCGTGTGCACGCCTTTCGCTGCCAGACGTTCTCGCAGATCCTTCACGGCCGCTCCCTGTGGCTGTCGAAGGCCTATTCTGATCCAGCCGCGGCCGCCCGCGGCGCGGCGGCCCTGCGCGGGCGCCGACGCCGCCGGCCGGAACCCCGGCTCAGAACGCGACGACCACCGACGCGCCGAGCACGGTGTTGCTCTTGCGGTATTCGCCGGTCTTGATGTCGAGGAACACCGGCAGGTTGGCCTGGTCGAACCGGGCCTCGGCCTTGAACGTGGTGTTGAGGTTGTAGAGGTAGTTCATGCCCAGCGACAGCGCGGTGCGGTTGGCGCCCTTGCTGCAGCCGTCGGCGTTGGCGGCCAGCGTCGGATCGCAGCCCAGCGTGGCGTCCGGACCGATGCCGTTGCGGTCGTCGGCCACCGTGTAGCCGAGCAGGCCGCCGCCGTTCTTGCCGTTGTTGATGTAGTCGGCGCGGCCGACGATCTCGAACACCGGCGTGACCTTGTACGCCGCCAGCGCCGAGGCCCCGTACCAGCGCGCATCGCGCAGGTCGCCGGTGCTCAGGTCGGCGGTGATCGCCGCGGCCTTCTGCTGGCCGTAGCTGAGCTGGCCCTGCACCGTCCAGTCGCCGCGGATGAAGTAGGCGTCGACCTCGAACAGGTCGGCGCGGGTGTCCTTGGTGCTGTAGGCCATGCCGCTGACCGGGTTGATGCCGGCATTGCCGTCGGCGTCGAGGGCGCGGTAGTTGGCCGCGTTGCCGAACACGCCGGCGAAGCCGAAGCCCTGGAATTCGCCGCGCGAATAGTCGACGCGGTAGACGAAGGCCGGCGCGGTCTCGCCCGAACTGCGCTTGCTGGTGTTCATGTTGGCCAGCATGAAGCGGCTCCACCACTTGCCGCGCACGTACTCCATGCCGGCGCCGGTGTAGGCGGTGGGCAGCGTGAAGTCGAACAGCAGGTTGTGGGTGATCAGCTTGTTCAGCGTCGGCTGCAGGTATTCGTAGCCCGACCAGTCGGGCAGCTGGCCGGCGATGAAGCGCGTCTGCAGGTCGGTCAGCGGGATCGACACCGACGCCTCGTGGACCAGCGAACCCTCGCCGATCACGCTGCCGGTGGCGCGGTTGGGCATCAGCGTCAGCCGCCACTTGGTGCCGCCTTCCATCTCCTTCTGGAAGTCGATCGACACGCTGCCGAAGTAGGAGTTGTCGTAGTTGTAGCCGTCCAGCGCCACCGGGTTCAGGAACTGGAAGCCGGCACGGTCCTGGCGCTGGTTGTACAGGTAGGTCGGGTCCATGAAGCCGCTGATCTTCAGCATCTTCAGGCCCTGCGACTCGATCGCGTCCTCGGTCGCCTCGGCCTTCATCGTCGCGCGGTTCAGCTCGCGCGCCTGCTCGGGGGTCATGCCCCATTGCGGCGCGGCCTGCGGCGTGGCCGCCGCCGCCGGCGCCTTGGACTTCTGCGCCTCGAGCTTGCCCTCCAGCTCGGCGACCTTGGCCTTCAGCGCCTGCAGCTCCTTCAGGATCTCGGCGTTGCTCTGCGCCTGGGCCGGCCAGGCCGCCGCCAGGGCCAGGGTCAGGGCGGTGCAGTGAAAAAGCTTCATGGGGGTTTGCTCCTCTGGCGGGTGTTCGGTCGTAGGTTGGGGCAGGCGGCGGCTCAGGCGCGGCCGGCGGCGGCGAGTTCCTGCGCGCGTCGGCGCTCGTTGCGGGCGATCACGTAGCTGGCGGCGACGACGCCGATCGCGACGATCGCCACGATGATCGTCGCCACCGCATTGACGCTGGGGTTCAGCCCCAGCCGGGCGCGCGAGAAGATCACCAGCGGCATCGTCGTCGCACCGGGGCCCGACAGGAAGGCCGACAGCACGACGTCGTCGAGCGAGATCGTGAAGGTCAGCAGCCAGGCCGACAGCATCGACTGGGTGATCATCGGCAGCGTGACCAGCGTGAACACCTGCCAGGGGCGGGCGCCGAGGTCCATCGCCGCCTCCTCGAGCTGCGGGTTCAGGTCCTGCAGCCGGGCCTGGATCACCACCGTGGCATAGGCCAGGCCCACCAGCAGGTGGCCGAGCCAGATCGTCAGCATGCCGCGCTCGGGGAAGCCCCAGCCGAAGGCCTCCTGGGTCGCGCGCTGGATCGACACCAGCATCAGCAGCAGCGACAGCCCGACCACCACCTCGGGCATCACCAGCGGCGCATTGACCATGCCCGAGAACAGCGTGCGACCGGTGAAGCGCCGGTACTTGACCAGCGAGAACGCAGCCAGCGTGCCCAGCACCACCGAGCCGCAGGCGGTGAAGAAGGCGACGCGCAGGCTCAGCCACAGCCCCTGCAGCATCTCGCGGTCCTCGGGCAGCGCGGCATACCACTTCAGCGTGAAGCCGCGCCAGACATTGGGCAGCGGCGAATCGTTGAACGAGAAGACCACCAGCGCGATGATCGGCAGGTACAGGAAGGCATAGCCTGCGGACAGCCAGCCGCGGGCGAACCACCTGTTCAGCGCGGCGGGCTTCACCGGGCCGCCTCCCGCGCCTCGGCCTGGTACTTGTTGAACAGCGCCAGCGGCACGATGATCAGCAGGATCATCACCACCGCCACCGCGCTGGCCATCGGCCAGTCGTTGTTGCTGAAGAACTCGTCCCAGACGACGCGGCCGATCATCAGCGTCTCGGGGCCGCCCAGCAGCTCGGGGATCACGAACTCGCCGACGCAGGGGATGAACACCAGCATGCTGCCGGCGATGATGCCGGCCTTGGACAGCGGCACGGTGATCTTCCAGAACGCGACCCAGGGCGTGGCGCCCAGGTCGGCCGCCGCCTCGAGCAGGCGCAGGTCCATCTTCGCCAGGTTGCCGTACAGCGGCAGGATCATGAACGGCAGGTAGGTGTAGGTCATGCCCAGCACCAGCGAGAACGGCGTGTTCATCAGCTTGCCCGGCGCGCTGATCGCGCCCAGCGCCAGCAGCAGCTGGTCGAGGCCGAGGCCGACCAGCGCATCGGCCACCCAGCCGTGCTCGCTGAGCAGGCCCTTCCAGGCATAGACGCGCAGCAGGAACGAGGTCCAGAACGGCAGCATCACCAGCAGCAGCAGGGTGGGCTGCACGGTGGCCCTGGCGCGGGCCATGAAATAGGCGAACGGGTAGCCGATCGCCAGGCACAGCAGGGTGGTCGCCGCCGCGTACTGCAGGCTCGCGATGTAGGTCTTGAAGTACAGCGCGTCCTCGGTGATGAAGACGTAGTTGCTGAGCTTGAGCTGCAGCTGCAGCAGGCCGTCGCGGTAGCTGATCAGGTCCTTGAAGACCACGTTCTCCATCTCGGAGACGCTGATCTTCGCGAGGATCAGGAACGGCAGCAGGAAGAACAGCAGCAGCCAGGCATAGGGGATGCCGATCACCGCCACACGGCCGGTGGCCAGGCGCTGGAGCAGGGACGGTTCGGCGGCAGCCATCGGCGGGCGGTCCTACTGTGTCAGCACCACGTGGGCCGAGCGCGACCAGTGGGCCCAGACCGCGTCGCCCCAGGTCAGCTCGTCGTCCTTGTGGCGCACCGTGTTGGCCTGGCTGACCTTCAGGCGCAGGCCGCTGGCCAGCTCGACGTGGTAGACGGTGAAGCTGCCGAAGTACGACAGCTCGCGGATCGTGCCGTGCGCGGTGTTGAAGTCGTCGGCCGGCTTGTTGCGCGAGACATGGATCTTCTCGGGCCGCAGCGCCACCGTCACCGGCATGCCCAGCGTGCCGGTGATGCCGTGGCCCACGTAGTGCCGGCAGTCGGCACAGGCGATGATCACGTGGTCGGCCTCGTCGGTCTCGACCGTGCCGGGCAGCAGGTTGACGTTGCCGATGAAGTCGGCGACGAACTTCGTCGCCGGGGTCTCGTAGATGTCGGCCGGGGCGCCGACCTGCAGGAAGCGGCCCTCGCTCATGATCGCGATGCGCGAGGCCATCGTCATCGCCTCCTCCTGGTCGTGCGTGACCATCACGCAGGTCACGCCGACCTGCTCGATGATGTTGACCAGCTCGATCTGGGTCTCCTCGCGCAGCTTCTTGTCGAGCGCGCCCAGCGGCTCGTCGAGCAGCAGCATCTGCGGCTGCTTGGCCAGGCTGCGCGCCAGCGCCACCCGCTGCTGCTGGCCGCCCGACAGCTGGTGCGGCTTGCGCTGCGCGAACTTGCCCAGCTGCACCAGCTTCAGCATCGTGTCGACCCGCTGCGCGATCTGGTCCTTGGGCAGGCGCTCGCGCTGCAGGCCGAAGGCGATGTTCTGCCACACCGTCAGGTGCGGGAAGAGCGCGTAGCTCTGGAACATCATGTTGATCGGCCGCTCGTAGGGCGGCATGTCGGCCAGGTCGGTGCCGTTGAGCACGATGCGGCCCGAGGTCGGCGCGTCGAAGCCGGCCAGCAGCCGCAGCAGCGTGGTCTTGCCGCAGCCCGACGAGCCCAGCAGCGCGAAGATCTCGCCCTTGGCGATGTCCACGCTGACGTGGTTGACGGCCTTGTAGCCGTCGAACTCCTTGACCACGTCCTGGATGCGCAGGTACGCGGCGTCGCCGTTGGCGGGCTTGCCGGGAATGCCGCTGCTCATGGCCGGGCCAGGGTCACAGGCCGGTCTTGAAGGCGGTGTAGGTGCGCGTCATCAGCCGGCGCAGGTCGTTGTTCAGCGCGTCCGGCGCCTTCATCTTCGCCAGGTTCTCCGCCGACAGGAACACCGACGGGTTGTTGGCCACCTCGGGCTTGATGAACTTCTTCGATTCGAGGTTGGGGTTGGCGTAGAAGACCTTGTTGGTCAGTCCGGCATGCACCTCGCCGCGCAGCATGTAGTTGATGAACTTGTGCGCGTTGTTCGGATGGGCGGCGTCGTTCGGGATCACCATCACGTCGAAGAACAGCAGGCCGCCGGTGGCCGGCAGCGTGGCCTGGATGTTGTTGCCGGTCTTGCCGTCGATCGCCCGCTGGCGCGCGATGTTGATGTCGCCCGACCAGCCCAGCGCGACGCAGATGCTGCCGTTGGCCATGTCGTTGATGTAGCCCGACGAGCTGAACAGCGTGACATGCGGCCGCACGCTCTTGAGCAGCTGGGCGGCCGCGGTGTAGTCGGCCGGCACCTTGGAGAACGGCGGCTTGCCCAGGTAGTGCAGCGCGGCAGGCACGACCTCGGAGGCCGAATCGAGGAACGACACGCCGCAGCTCTTGAGCTTGCTGATGTACTCGGGCTTGAACACCAGGTCCCAGCTGTTCTCGGGCATCGGCAGGCCGCCCAGCGCCGCCTTGACCTTGTCGACGTTGATGCCCACCGTGGTGAAGCCCCACAGCCAGTTCACCATGTAGTCGTTGCCCGGGTCCATGCTGGCGAGCTGCGCCTGCACCGCCGGGTCGAGGTTCTTGTAGTTGGGGATCTTGCTCTTGTCGATCTTCGCCAGCAGCCCGCCGTCGATCTGCAGCTTGGCCCAGTTCGACGACGGCACGACGAGGTCGTAGCCGCTCTTGCCGGCCACCAGCTTGGCGTGGACGATCTCGTTGTTGTCGAAATTGTCGTAGCGGACCTTGATGCCGGTTTCCTTCTCGAAGTTCTTCAGCGTGTCCTCGGCGATGTAGTCGGACCAGTTGTAGATGTTCAGGACCTTGTCCTCTTCCTGGGCCTGCGCCGGCTGCGCAACGCCCAGGGCGGCGAGAACGGCCAGGCTCAGCAGGGCGAACGATCGACGGAACATCCGAGTCATGGATCAGCCTCCGGGAGGAAAAGGGGGAATCGGGCGGAATCTGGGGTTGCGTGAGTCTAAGCAGGGCGCAGGCGCCGGCTCATCAGGGGATGCCTGGGCTGTTGCCGCCACGCATCCCGGGGCTTGCAAGTTCAGAGCCAGCCTTCGCGGCGGGCGTCGGCCAGCGTCAGGTCGAGGCAGCGGCGGATCAGCGCCACCATCTCGTCGATCTGCGCGCGGGTGATGACCAGCGGCGGCGCGATGATCATGC
>JAEUOY010000047.1 GCA_016790515.1 Burkholderiaceae bacterium
CGCTGGGCATCGCGTTGCCGATCTACCCGGCCAAGGGCTACTCGGTGACCATGCCGGTGAAGGACGCCTCGATGGCGCACCAGGTCTCGCTCACCGACGACGAGTACAAGCTGGTGTTCTCGCGCCTGGGCGATCGACTGCGCATCGCCGGCACCGCCGAGCTCAACGGCTACGACCGCGACCTGAACCGCGTGCGCTGCGAGGCCATCGTCAAGCGCGTGGAACAGCTGTTCCCCGGCGCCGGCGACGCCAGCCAGGCCCAGTTCTGGACCGGCCTGCGGCCCGCCACGCCGAGCAACGTGCCGATCATCGGCCAATCGAAGCTGCCCAACCTGTTCCTCAACACCGGGCACGGCACGCTGGGCTGGACCCACTCCTGCGGCTCGGGCAAGAGCATCGCCCGCATCGTCAGCGGGTTGAAGCCCGAAGTGGACTTTGCCTTCGCGGCGGCCTGATTCGGGCGGTCTCGGCAAGGTGCCGGCACGCCGGGCCGGCCACCTCCGCGGCCGCTTGTGCGAGGATCGCCCACCTGTTCGAACCTCGACCCGAGGAGGGATCGCCATGCCGCTGCCGTTGCCCAGGCGCCTGCGCCTCGTGGGCGGGCTCGCGCTGACCTGCGGCGCCGCCATGCTCGCGCCGGCCGCGGCACAGCCGCTGGCGGGCGAGCGCCAGATCACGCTGCACCAGCGCGACGGCGGCGCGGTGGCGCTGGGCAGCGTGACCTTCACGCCCACGCCCGACGGCCGCAGCCGCTTCGTGCTGGCCCTGAGGCCCGAGGCCTTCAAGGACTTCTTCCTGTCGATGAAGGAGTTCAAGTGCGTGGAGAGCCCGGTCGAGATCTTCTGCCACGTGCCCTACCCGTACCCGCAGCCGGCCACCGTGGGCTCGGCCGACTTCGCCTGGCTGGAGCATTCGCTGCTGTTCATGTTCAAGTTGCCGGCCGAGTTCGGCGCCAGGCTGTGGAACGGCGTGTACTTCCAGCTGCGGCGCACCGAGCGCGGGCTGGAGGGCAAGCCGCAGGCGGTGGACCTGAACCGCATCAGTGCGCCGCCCGACGCGCCGGGCGTGCCACCCTACCGGAGCGCGCTGCGCGACGACATCGCGCCCGGCGCGCGCTTCTTCGACCGCCTGACCATCGAGTGACCCGCCGCCTGGAGACCTGCCATGCAACTTCGTGAACTCGGCCGCAGCGGCCTGCACGTCGCCCCGATCGCCTTCGGCGGCAACGTCTTCGGCTGGACCGCCGACAAGGCGACCTCGTTCGCGCTGCTCGACGCCTTCGTCGACGCCGGCTTCAACCTGATCGACACCGCCGACGTCTATTCGCGCTGGGTGCCCGGCCATGGCGGCGGCGAATCGGAATCGGTGATCGGCGAATGGCTGTCGGCGCCCGGCAACCAGGCCAAGCGCGACAAGGTGCTGATCGCGACCAAGGTCGGCAAGGACATGGGCGGCGACCCACCTGGGCAGAGGATCGGGCTGTCGCGGCGCTGGATCCGCCAGGCGGTCGAGGATTCGCTGCGCCGGCTGCGCACCGACCGCATCGACCTCTACCAGTCGCACGACGACGACGCGGCCACGCCGCTGGAGGAGACGCTCGGCGCCTATGGCGAGCTGATCGCCGAGGGCAAGGTGCGCGCGATCGGCGCCAGCAACTACGGCGCGCCGCGGTTGGCGCAGGCGCTGGCGACCAGCGCCCGGCTGGGCCTGCCGCGCTACGAGAGCCTGCAGCCGCTGTACAACCTGATGGACCGCGCCGCCTACGAGGCCGAGCTGGAGCCGCTGTGCCGCGCCGAAGGACTGGGCGTGATCAACTTCTTCGGCCTGGCGCGCGGCTTCCTGACCGGCAAGTACCGCAGCGAGGCCGACCTGGGCAAGAGCCCGCGCGGCGGCGGCATCAAGGGCTACCTGAACGAGCGCGGCCACCGGGTGCTGGCGGCGCTGGATGCCGTCGCGCAGGCCCGCGGCGCGACGCCGGCCCAGGTGGCGCTGGCCTGGCAGATCGCCCGCCCGGGGCTGACCGCGCCGATCGCCAGCGCAACGAGCGTGGCGCAGTGGTCCGAACTGGCCGGCGCGGCGCGGCTGGCGCTGAGCGCCGACGACATCCGCGCGCTGGACGCAGCCAGCGCCGAGCCGGGGGCGACGCCGTCGCTGGCCTGATCAGGCGGCGGCCATCGGCCAGTCCGGCATGGCGCCGCGCAGCGCTTCGTAGGCTGCCGCGACCTGCAGCACGCCCAGGTCGTCGAAGCGGTGGCCGGCGATCTGCAGGCCGATCGGCAGGCCGCCGGCGGTCATGCCGCAGTGGATGGCCAGCGCCGGCTGCTCGCTCATGTTGAACGGCACGGTGAACGCGATGTGCTCGAGCGGGCGCGCCGGATCCTGCGTCGGGCTGGCCCATTCGGCCGGGTAGCTGGGCACCGGGCAGGTCGGCGAGATCAGGAAGTCGAACGGCTCGGTGGCGGCCACCGCGGCGTCGCGGAACGCGGCGATCTGGCTCCAGCCCTGGAACAGCTCGGCCGCGCCAAGCCCGGCGGCCCCGGCCGCCCAGTCGCGGATGTAGGGCAGCACGCGCTGGCGGCGCTCGGCCGGCAGCGCCTGCAGGTCCAGCCAGCTGCGCAGGCGCCAGAAGCGGTCCAGCCCGTCCATCATCGCGCGGGTGGTGAACGCCGGCACCGGCTCGACGATCGCGCCGGCGGCCTCGAAGGCGCGCGCGGCGGCCTCGACCGCGGCGCGCACCTCGGGTTCGACGGCCAGGCCCCAGCCGGGGTCCAGCCACAGGCCCAGGCGCAGGCCGCGGACCCCGCGCGCCAGCGCGCCCCAGTCGATCCCGGCCGGCGGCAGGCCCGTCGCGTCGCGCGCGTCCGGGCGGCTGAGGATCGCCATCAGCGCGGCGCAGTCGGCCACGGTGCGCGTCATCGGGCCCGCGACGCGGCCGACGAAGGGCGGCTTGATCGGCACCCGGCCCGCGCTGGGCTTGAGCCCGACCAGGCCGCACCAGCCGGCGGGCAGGCGGATCGAGCCGCCGATGTCGGTGCCCACGTGCAGCGGGCCGTAGCCGGCGGCCGCCGCGGCGCCGGCGCCGGCGCTGCTGCCGCCGGGGTTCATCCGCGTATCCCAGGGGTTGCGCGCCAGCTTGTGGAAGCTCGACAGCCCCGACGACAGCATGCCCCAGTCGGGCATCGTGGTCTTGGCCAGCAGCACCAGGCCGGCCTCCTTCCAGCGCGCGGCCGGCGGCGCGTCCCAGTCCAGCGGCGACAGGTCGCTGGCCGCGGTGCCCGCCGGCAGCGGGCAGCCGCGGGTGGCGATGTTCTCCTTCAGCGTGCCGGGCACGCCGTCCAGCGCCGACAGCGGCGCGCCGTGCCGCCAGCGCGCCTCGCTGGCGCGGGCCTGGGCCAGCGCGGCGTCGGGGTCGTAGGCGTACAGCGCGCACAGCTCGGGCTCGCGGCGCTCGATCTGCTCGATCACCGCCTGCGTCACCTCGACCGGCGACAGCGAGCGGCCGGCGTAGGCCCGCGACAGCGTGATGGCGTCGAGCGTGTGCAGCGCGCCGGCCATCGTCAGAGCGTGCCTTCGTCGTCGCGCGCGGCCAGCGTGCCCTGGTGGAAGACCATCAGCCAGCGGCCGTCGCCCTGCTGCTGCCAGACGCTGCTGCGCAGCGTCTCGACGCCGTCGTCGCGCAGCACGCGCCAGGTGGTCAGCGCGGCGCCGGGGGCGATCAGCCGCAGCTTGAAGCCGCGCGCCTGCCGCGCGACGCGCGGGCCCTCGGCGGCCAGCGCGGCGAGGATCGCGTCGCGGTCGAACACCCGGCCCGAGGCGCCGAACTCGGTGAACTCGGGCGCCAGCAGCGCGCGGATCTGCGCCGGGTCGGCACGCACCGCGGGGTCGAGGATGCGCTCTTCGAAGCCGCGCAGTTCGGCGGTCAGCGCGGCGAGGTCGGTGCTCATCGCGTCCCCCTCATTGCCAGAAGACTTGCGACAGGTCGTTGGCCGCCACCGGCGAGCTCGACCACAGGCCCTTCAGGCCGCGCCGCGCCACCGAGACCTGCGACGGGTTGAAGATGAAGGCGTTGACCGCGTCGTTGGCGATCATGCGCTGGATGTCGCCGTACAGCGCCAGCTGCGGCCGGCCGCGCGGTGCCTCGTTGCGCTTCTTCACCAGCTCGTTGAAGGCCTTGCTGTCGTAGCCCCAGTAGTACTGTGGGTTGGCGTACTGCACGTAGTCCAGCGGCTCGACGTGGTTGATGATCGTCAGGTCGAACTGGCCCTTGAACGGGCCCGACAGCCACTGCGCCCATTCGACGTTCTCGATCTTCGCCACGATGCCCACCTTGGCCAGCATCGCCGCGACCACCTCGCCGCCCTTGCGCGCGTAGCTGGGCGGCGGCAGGGTCAGCGTCAGGTTCAGCGGCGTGGCGACGCCGGCCTCCTTCAGCAGCGCCCTGGCCTTCTCGGGGTCGTGGGGGTAGAGCCCGGTCAGGTCGACGTAGCCCAGGTCGGTCGGCGCGGCATGGCTGCCGATCGGCTTGGCCAGGCCTTCGAGCACGCCGTCGATGAAGGCCTTGCGGTCGATCGCGTGGCTGATCGCGCGGCGCACCCGAACGTCGTCGAGCGGCTTGCGCTTGTTGTTGATCGCCAGGATGCCCTTGCCCGGCGTGCTGCCGATCTCGACGACGAAGCGCTTGTCGGCCTGCAGCTGCTTCAGGTTCTGCACCGCGCCGAAGCGCGGCATGCCGTCGATGTCGCCGGCCAGCAGCGCGGCAACCTGCGCGGCGTTGTCGTTGATGAAGCGGAAGGTCGCCTTCTTCAGCCTGACGTTCGCGGCGTCGCGGTAGCCGTCCCACTTGACCAGCGTGATCGCGGTGCCCTTCTGCCAGCCGTCGAGGCGGAACGGCCCGGTGCCGACCGGCCTGGTCGCGGTGGCCGCCGCGCTCTTCGGGCTCAGGATCACCGCGGTGGCCTCGCCGAGGCGGAACGGCAGCGTCGCGTCGGGGTTGTTCAGCGTCAGGATCACCTGGTCGGGCGCCGGCGTGGCGATCGACGAGATGTTGTCGAACACCGCCTTCTTGGCCTTGTTGGTGCTGTCGGCGGCGCGGGCGCGGTCGAAGCTGAAGCGCACCGCCTCGGCGTCGAACGGCGCGCCGTCCTGGAACGTGATGCCCTTGCGCAGCGTGAAGGTGTAGCTCTTGCCGTCGGGGTCGCTGGTCCAGTCGCTGGCCAGCAGCGGCAGCACCGAGCCCGACGCGGTGACCTTGGTCAGCCCCTCGAGGATGTTGTAGTGCACCACCTCGCCGATCGCCGAGGCCGCGGCCATGGTCGGGTCCAGCCCGGGCGAGGGTTCGAGCACCATGCCGAGCACCACGCTGTCCTTGGCGCGCTGGGCCAGCACCTGGGGTGCGATCGTGGGCAGGGCGAGCAGCGCGGCGGCCTGGGCCAGCGTGCGGCGGCGAAGGGTCATGGAACGTTCTCCTGTCGGCGAGCCCGCCCGGCGGGCCCTGGAGCCGGCATTCTGCCGCCTGGCCGGGCCAGGGCCTGCAGGCCGGTTCGGGCGTGGTCACGCCGCCGGCGGACACCACGCCGGCGCGCTGCGGCGCGCCGGCGTGGGCTCAGGCGGTACCGGCCTCGACCGCCAGCTGCACCTGGCCGAGGTCGCAGGCGCGCTCGAAGTCCTGCTCGACCGCGGCCAGCGCCTGCTCGTCGTCGGCCAGCCGGCTGACGCCCACGGCACGGTGGCGGCCCTGGTTCTTCGCGGCGTAGAGCGCCTTGTCGACCAGGTTCAGCGCACGCTCCCAGCCGATGGCCTGCTCGCGCGGCGGCAGCGGGAACGCGCCATAACCGATCGACACCGTGACCTCGATGCGGCCACCGTCGGACAGCCGCACCGGCGTCGCGCCGACGGCATGCATCAGCCGCGCGGCCAGCGCGGCCAGCGCCGCGCCGGGCGGCTCGGCCGCCAGCACCAGGAACTCCTCGCCGCCCCAGCGCAGCACGACATCGTCGCCACGCAGCGCGGCCTGCAGGCGCCGCGCCACCTCGATCAGCACCTCGTCGCCGGCGCCGTGGCCGTGCCGGTCGTTGATGCGCTTGAAGTGGTCGACGTCGATCAACAGCATCGCGCCGCGCCAGGCACCGCTGGCGTCGCTCTGGGCCTGCAGCCGGGCCTGGCCGTGGCGCCGGTTGGCGGCACCGGTGAGCGTGTCGCGCTCGCTCTCCTGCTGCAGCCGCCGCTGGCTCTGGCGCAGCGTCGCCTGGGTCGCGCGCAGGCGTCGCAGCAGCAGCACGATCAGCAGCGCGGCCAGCAGCACCGCGCTGGCGCCGGCCTTCCAGAGCCAGTCGGTGAGCCGTCGGTTCTGCAGTTCGGCGGCCTGGATGGCGTTGTCGCGGGCGCGCAGCTCGATCTGGCGCCGCCCGCTGTCGCGGTCGTAGCGCGCGCGCAGCGCCTGCTCGGCGGCCTCGCGCTGCTCGGCCAGCAGCCGGTTCGTCACCGCGCGCTCGCGGTGGTAGATGTCCAGCGCTGCCGGCGCGTCGCCGGCTGCCGCCAGGGCGTCGGCCACCTCGCGCAGCGCCACGCGCTGCTCGCCCGGCGTGGCTTCGGCCGCCCACATCTCGAGCAGGCGGTCGGCCTGGGCCTTGGCCGCGCCGATGCGGCCCAGGCCGATGTAGGCGAGCGCGGCGTTGTGCCTCAGCACGCGCTCGAGCCGGCGGTCACCCAGCCGGCGCATCACCGGCAGCGCGGCCTCGACCGCCGCCAGCGCCTGCGCCGGCCGGCCGCGCCGCACCAGCGCGTCGCTCTGGTAGGTCTGCACCAGCGCACGCAGCCGCGGCGACAGCGCGCGCGTGGCACCGGCCAGCGCCGCGGCCAGTGCCTGCTCGCTGCGCGGGCCGTCGCCGGCCAGCGACAGGGTGCGGAAATGCTCCAGCCAGACCCAGGCCTCGATGTCCGGGCGCTGCAGGCCGCGCAACTGCGCGTGGGCGCGGGCGATGCCTTCGCGCGCGCCGGCCGCGTCGCCCTGGGCTGCGGCGATCGAGGCCTGCACCGCGGTGGTCCGGGCCTGCAGCGTCGGGTCGCCGGCGCGCTGCGCCAGCGCCAGCGCCGCGTCGGCGCGCGAGCGCACCACGCCGGCCTCGGCATCGCCGCGCTCGCGCAGCAGCAGCGTCTGCAGCGCCAGCCAGTGCGCCTGCGGATCGCAGCCGGCGGGCGGCGGGCCCTGCAGCGGGCACAGCGCCGCGTAGGATTCGGCGGCCTCGCGCGCCAGCGCGACGGCCCGGGCGCTGCGGCCCTGCTGCTCCTCGCCCAGCGCGCGCGCCAAGGCGGCATCGGGGCGCGCCATTGCGTCGCCGGCCAGCGCCAGCGCGTCCAGCGCAGCCAGCGCCGCGGCGGCCTCGCCGGTCCGGCCACCCTGCGCCGCGACGATCGCGCGCGTGCGCTGCAGCGTGCGCAGCGCGGCGGGTTCCAGGTTCGGCCGGGCCAGCATGTCGGCCAGCGCCGCCAGCACCGGTGCGGGATCGTCCCAGCCGAGGCGCAGCCACTCATGGGCCTGCTGCTGCAGCGCTGCGCCCGAGGGCAGGTCCGGCGGCGGGGCCGCCGCAGCGACCGATTCGACCGCCACGGACAGCGCCAGCAGCGCTGCCGCAGCGCACCGGCGCAGGAAGACGGACAGACTCATGCCGCGGTCTCGACGGGGCAGGCGACGGCGGCGAGGTCGACCCGGCCGTCGCGCCAGTGCGCTGCCAGCGCCTGCGCCTGCGCCGCCAGCGCCTCGGCGCTGCGGGCGTCGCTGCGGTGGATGCCGCAGGCGCGGTTGCGGCCCTGCGACTTGGCCTGGTACAGCGCCGCATCGACCAGGGCCACCGCATGGTGCCACTCGGGCATCGGCGCGGCCGGGGCCACCGGCAGCGAGGCGAAGCCGAGCGACGCGGTGACGGCGATCTGCCCGCCACCGAAGGCCACCGGCGTGGCGGCGACGGCGCCGAGCAGCCGGGCCACCAGGGCATCGGCCTCGGCGCCGCGCAGGCCGGGCAGCCAGATCAGGAATTCCTCGCCGCCCCAGCGGGCGACGACGTCGCCCTCGCGGAGCACGGTGCGCAGCCGGCGTGCCAGCGCGAGCAGCACGGCATCGCCCGCGGCATGGCCCCAGCCGTCGTTGATGCGCTTGAAGTGGTCCACGTCCAGCAGCGCCAGCGTGCCCGGCGCCGGCCACAGCGGCCGCATCGCCGCCTGGCAGCCGCGCCGGTTGCACAGCCCGGTCAGCGAGTCGCGCTCGGCCAGCTCGGCCAGGTGATGGTTGACCTGTTCGAGCTGCCGGTTGCCGGCACGCAGGCGCAGCAGCAGCAGCAGGCCGGCGCCGAGCACCATCGCGCCGACCACGGCGCCGGTCGCCCACAGCCACTGCAGGAGCCGGCGCGACTCGAGCTGCGCCTGCTGGAAACGGCCTTCGCGCTCGAGCAGCTCGAGTTCGCGCCGGCGGTGCTCGTGCTCGAACGCCTCCTGCAGCTCGCCGAGCCTGCGCTGCAGTTCGCTGCGGTTGACCTGCTCGGAAAGGCGCCGGAAGTCTCGGTAGGCGGCATAGGCGTCGCCGAAGTGGCCGGCCTTCTCCAGGTAGTGGCCCAGCTCGCCCTGGCTGGCCGCGACCTCGGCGAGCTCGCCGGCCCGCTCGTCCATCGCCATCGACGCGCGCACCCGCTGCAGCCCCTGCGCCTTGTGGCCCAGCATGATGTGCGCCAGACCGCCGTTGACCAGCGCCAGCGATTCCGAGCTGCGGTCGCGCAGCGCCCGGGCCAGCACCAGCGCGCGCTCGGCGTAGGCCAGCGCCTGGGCGTAGTCGGCGCGCCGCAGCGACATGTCGGCCAGGTTGGCGGTGGCGCGGATCTCGTCGCGCTGCGCGCCGGCAAGCAGCGCATGTTCGAGCGCCGCGCGCATCGCCTGCTCGGCGGCCCTGGAGTTCTGGTCGAGCGAGTCGTCCGACTGGATCACGCCCTCGGTCTTGTAGACGAAGGACAGCGTGCGGTCGTCGCCCGACTGGCGTGCCAGCTCGAGCGCCGAGCGGTTCAGTTCGCGGGCGCGGTCGACCTGGCCGGCCAGGTGCAGCGTCTTGGCCAGTCCGGCGCGCAGCTCGGCACGCAGCCAGGCGGCGGCCTCGACGCCGTCGGCCAGCGTGATCGCCTGCTGGAAGCGGCGCGCCGCGGGCTCGAACTTCGACGCCCGCTCCAGCAGGTCGGCATGCCAGGACAGGAAGCGCAGGCGCAACCCGTCGGGCGTGGCTGCGGGCAGCCGCTCGATGGTCTCGCCGAGCAGGCGCTCGGCACGTCCGAGCGGCCCCTGCAGGCGGATCTGCTGCGATTGCAGCGCGTCGGCGCAGGAGCGCGCCAGCGGCGCGAGCGTCGGCGCGCCGCGGTCGCCGGCGGCCTCGGCGCGGCGGCGCAGCCGGGCGATCGTCTGGCCCAGGCCGGCCGCATCGGCCAGCACGACCTGCAGGTCGCCGAGCGCTACCCAGGCCTCGATCTCGGTCTGCGGCTCGGTGGCCAGCCGGGTCAGCAAGGTGTCGATCGCCGGCACCGCCTGCTCGGGCCGCGCCCGGCCGCGATGGATCCACTGCGCCAGCTCCTGCGCCGCGGCACTGGGCGCGGCGGACGAGGGCTGGGCCGGGCCGGCAGCGGTCAGCCCCAGCAGCAGCGCCGCCGCGAACAGCAGCGGCCCCAGGCGGCGGCGCGGCCTGGTCGCGGCGCGTCGGACGGTGGGCAGGCGGTCGGTGGCGGGCCCGGCAGGGAACATGGAGCGTCGATCGGGCAACAGGTGCGGCGCGGCCGGCGCGCCGGTCGTCGAGGCGGAGCCCGGACGGCGGCCGCGCGCGGGCGGGTCGTCATCGGAAGCTTCGCCGCGCGAACGGCGCGAGGTTGAAAAAGGAAATCGGCGAGCAGACAGCGGCCGGGCGACTGCCACTTCCCGGCTCCAGGCGGTCATCGGCAGAACACGGCCCGGCTTGCGGGCCGACGGCGGCTTTCGAGCGCGCTGCCGGCCGGCTGTTGGGGCTCGGCGTGCGCAAAGTCACGGACGGGACGCCGTGCCTAGGCACGGTGGCAGGCCGCCAGGTGGCCCGGGCCCAGCGCGCGCAGCGCGGGTGCGGATTCGGCGCAGGCCGGCTGGCGCAGGCTGCAGCGCGGCGCGAAGGGACAGGCGGTGGCCTGTTCGTAACGCGGCTCGATCGCCATCGGCAGCAGCCGCGGCGTGCGCAGCGCGCCGGGCGCGGCGCGTGGCACGGCGTCCATCAGGGCCCGGGTGTAGGGGTGCGCGGCGGCGGTGAACAGGGTCTGCGCGCTGCCCTGCTCGACCACCCGGCCCTGGTAGAGCACCAGCACCTCGTCGCAGACCAGATCGACCACCGCCAGGTCGTGGCTGATGAACAGGCAGCTGACGCCCAGGCGCTCCTGCAGGTCCTGCATCAGGTTCAGCACCTGGGCCTGCACCGAGACATCGAGCGCGCTGACCGGTTCGTCGGCGACCAGCAGCTTCGGGTGGGTGACCAGCGCGCGGGCGATCGCGATGCGCTGACGCTGGCCGCCGGAGAATTCGTGCGGGTACTTGGCGGCATCGCCGGCGCGCAGGCCGACGGCCTCGAGCATCTCGGCGACGCGCTGCTGCCGTTCGGCGCGCCGCGCCGTGCCCTGCACCGGAAACCACGCGTCGCCGCCCTGCGCGGCGAGCGGCTCGGCGACGATGCGCCCCACCGGCAGGCGCGGGTCGAGCGAGCCGAACGGGTCCTGGAACACCATCTGGAAATCGGCCCGGGCGCGGCGCAGCGCGGCGGCGTCCAGCGCCTGCAGGTCCTGGCCGGCGAGCCGCACGCAGCCGGCGGTGGGCTTCTCGAGCGCCATCACCAGCCGCGCCAGCGTGCTCTTGCCCGACCCCGATTCGCCGACCACGCCGAGGCTGCGGCCGGCCTGCAGCGTGAAGCTGACCCCCTGCAGCGCCGGCACCAGCGGCGCGGCGGCCAGCAGGTGCTCGCGCGGCAGCCGGTAATGCTTGACCAGGCGCTCGGCCTGCAGCAGCGGCATCACGCCAGGGCCTCGAGATCGGCGAGCCGGATGCAGCGCGCGGCATGTCCCGGCGTCACCTGCACCGCCGCCGGCGGCGCGCTGCGGCAGGCGTCGATCGCCAGCACGCAGCGATCGGCGAAGCCGCAGCCGCCGGGCAGGTCGATCAGCTCGGGCACCCGGCCGGCGATCGTCGCCAGGCGCTGGCCGCGCGGCAGCCCGAGCCGCGGCCGCGCCGCGAACAGGCCGCGGGTGTAGGGGTGGGCCAGGCGGCGGAAGACCTCGGAGGTCGGCCCGCTCTCGACCACCGTGCCGCCGTACATCACCAGCATCTGCTGCACGTTCTCGGCCATCACGCCGAGGTCGTGGCTGATCAGCAGCAGCGCCATGCCGTCCTCGGCGACCAGGCCGGCGATCAGGTCGAGCACCTCGCGCTGGATCGTCACGTCCAGCGCGGTGGTCGGCTCGTCGGCGATCAGCAGGTCGGGCCCGCAGGCCAGTGCGATGGCGATCACCACCCGCTGGCGCTGGCCACCCGAGAGCTGGTGCGGGTACGCCGCCAGCCGCCGTTCGGCCTGCGGCAGCTGCACCCGCTGCAGCAGGCGCAGCGACTCGGCGCGGGCGCCGGCGCCGTCGAGTCCGCGGTGCAGGCGCAGCGGCTCGGCGATCTGCCGGCCGATCGTGTGCAGCGGGTTCAGCGCGGTCATCGGCTCCTGGAAGACCATCGCCATGCGGTTGCCGCGCAGCCGGCACCAGTCGTCCTCGGGCAGGCCGACCAGCTCGCGGCCCTCGAAGCGCAGCGAGCCGGCCAGCGTCGCGCCGTCGGGCAGCAGGCCCATCAGCGCCAGCGCGGTGATGCTCTTGCCGCAGCCCGATTCGCCGATCAGCCCCAGCGTCTGGCCGCGCTGCAGCGCGAACGAGATGCCGCGCAGCGCATCGGCGGGGCCGCGCGGCGTCTGCAGCGTGACGCGCAGGTCCCGCACCTCGAGCAGGGGAGTGCCGGTCATGCGCCGGTCATGCCCCGGCAGCCGCTGCGCCGCCCTGCGAGCGCAGCAGGTCGAGGTAGGCGCCGCTGACCAGGTGCTCGGGTGTCACGCCCAGCCGGGCCATCAGCGCCTGGGCGATCGCGGTGCCGTCGGCCTCGGACTGGCCCTCGGCCAGCGTGACCTCCAGCTCGAGGAACTCGCCCAGCCCGTCGACCCGGTCGAGGTGGATGCGGGTGGGGCCGGCCAGCACCAGGATGCGCTCCTTGCGCACCCGGCCGAGCAGCCCGCAGGCGCGGACCAGGGCCTCGCGCAGGCTGTCGGGCTCGGGCACCGGGGTCAGCACGTAGTCCGACAGCTTCGGTCCGCGCACGTCGGTGCGGCGGTAGTGGATCAGCTCGCCCGAGCCGTCGCCGAACACGCGCAGCTTGAGGCGGCCGCTGGGGACGACGAAGAAGGTGTCGTCCTGGTGGATCAGCTGCGGGTGGTCGTCGTCGCCGAGCGCACGCACGCGGGGCAGCAGGGCTTCGACACTGGGGATTCGGGCCTTGATCTCGACATTCGCCGGCATGGCCGGATTGTGCGGGATCGCGCGTGCGCGCCGCGCCCGGCGCGGCTGCGCGCGCTTACCTGGCGCTGCGCTGCTCGCCCGGGCCGGGGCCGCGGCGCTCGATGTGGCGGAAGGTGATGCGGCCCTTGCTGAGGTCGTAGGCCGACAGCTCCAGCGACACCGCGTCGCCGGCCAGGATGCGGATGTGGTGCTTGCGCATCTTGCCCGAGGTGTAGGCGATCAGCTCGTGGCCGTTGTCCAGCGTGACGCGGTAACGCGAGTCCGGCAGGACTTCGGTCACCTTGCCCTGCATCTCGATCAGTTCTTCCTTGGCCATGAGGCGCGGATCTCCAGCAAAATTTCGCTCGGCGTGGGCCCCCGGGAGGAGGCTGCGGCGGGCCCGTACCGGCCATTTCGCCAACGCCCACCGACCCCCGGCCAGCGACCGAACCGGGCATTGTACGCCGAAGCCTGGTTCCGGGGCGATCGGCAGCGCGGCCCGCCCGAAGACTCAGCGCCGGCGCGACAGCTTGGGGTCGAGCAGGTCGCGCAGGCCGTCGCCCATCAGGTTCAGCCCCAGCACGCTCAGCGCGATCGCCACGCCGGGGTAGACCGCCAGCATCGGCGCCTGGAACAGCATGGTCTGCGCCTCGTTGAGCATGCGGCCCCAGCTCGGCTGCGGCGGCTGGGTGCCCAGGCCCAGGTAGGACAGCGCGGCCTCGGCCAGGATCGCGGTGGCGAACGAGATCGTCGCCTGCACGATCAGCACGCTGGCGATGTTGGGCAGCACATGGTCGAGCGTGATGCGCAGCGGCCCGAAACCCGCTGCGCGAGAGGCCAGCACGTACTCGCGCGCCCACACCGCATTGGCCGCGCCGCGGGTGATGCGGGCGAACACCGGGATGTTGAAGATGCCGATCGCCAGGATGCCGGTGAGCAGACCGGGGCCGTAGATCGCGCCGAGCATGATCGCCGACAGCAGCGCCGGGAACGCGAAGGTGAAGTCGGCAGCACGCATCACCGCCTCCTCGACCCAGCCGCGCCGGGCTGCCGCCAGGCAGCCCAGCAGCACCCCGACGAGCAGCCCGATGCCGACCGCGATGACGCCGACGACGATCGAGTTCTGCGCCCCGACCAGCAGCTGCGAGGCGATGTCGCGGCCCAGGCTGTCGGTGCCCAGCCAATGCGCGGCCGACGGCGCGGCAAGCTTGTTCGGGATGTCGATCTCGGCCGGCGGGTACGGCGCCCAGGCCAGCGAGACCAGCGCGGTGAGCGCCAGCAGCGCCGACAGCGCCGCGCCGACCAGGAAGCTGGGGTGCCGCCGGGCGCGGCCGAGGAACCCGGGGCCGGCGGCGCCTCGGGCGGCGGCCTCAGGCATCGCTCGCCTTCAGCCGCGGGTCGACCATCGCGTACAGCACGTCGACGACGAAGTTGACGACCACCACCACCGCGACCAGCAGCATCACGACATCGCGCACCACCACCAGGTCGCGGTTGGCGATGGCCTGGAACACCAGCCGGCCGATGCCCGGCAGCACGAACACGTTCTCGACCACGATCGTGCCGGTGATCAGGTTGGCGAACTGCAGCCCCATGATCGTCAGCACCGGGATCATCGCGTTGCGCAGCACATGCCGCCACAGCGTCTGGCGGCGGCTCAGGCCCTTGGCACGGGCGGTGCGCACGAAGTCCTCGCGCATCACCTCGAGCACCGCCGAGCGCGTGACCCGCGCCAGGATCGCCGCCTGCACCAGCGCCAGCGCAACGGCCGGCAGCAGCAGCGACTTCAGGCCTTCGATCACCCCGCCGCCGTCGTCCTCGGTCCAGCCGGGGAAGCCGCCGGCGCTGACCCATTGCAGCTTCACCGCGAACAGCAGGATCAGCAGGATCGCGAACCAGAAGTTGGGCACCGCCACGCCGAGCTGGCTGGCGGCCATCACGCCCACGTCACCCAGCCGGTTGTGGCGCGACGCGGCGTAGACGCCCAGCGTCAGCGCGAGCAGCACGGTCAGCACCATCGCCAGCACGGCCAAAGGCACGGTCACCGCCAGGCGTTCGGCGATCAGCTCGGCGGTCGGGCTGCCGTAGCTGATGCTGTCGGCCGTGCGCCCCTGCAGCAGGCCGCTCACCCAGTCCAGGTAGCGCACGAGCGGCGGCCGGTCCAGGCCGAGCTTGGCCTGCAGCGCGGCCAGCGACTCGGGCGTGGCGGTGTCGCCGAGGATCACCTCGGCGGCATTGCCCGGCAGCAGTTCCAGCACGAAGAACACCACCACCGATGCCACCGCCAGCGTGGCCAGAAAGGTGACGAAGCGCCTGAGGAGGAACACCGACATCGTGCGACGATGATGCCTGAAGCCCGATGGGCCGCCACTGGAGACCGCCGATGAACGAACCGAGCCGCATCCCCTTCGACCCCGCGGGCATCTTCGTCGGCGGACGCTGGCAGGGCGCCGCGAGCGGCCAGACGCTGCCGCTCATGAATCCGTCGGACGGCAGCGAGCTCACGCGCATTGCGCGCGGCCAGGCCGACGACATCGCCGCCGCGGTCGAAGCCGCCGAAGCAGCGCTGGCCGGCCCATGGGGTGGCCTGGCCGCCGCCGAACGCGGCCGCGTGCTGCTGCGCTTGAGCGCGCGCGTCACCGATATGGCCGACGAGCTGGCGCAGCTCGAGGCGCGCGATGTCGGCAAGCCGCTGAAGCAGGCGCGCGCCGATGCGCTGGCGCTGGCGCGCTACCTGGAGTTCTACGGCGGCGCGGCCGACAAGGTG
>JAEUOY010000054.1 GCA_016790515.1 Burkholderiaceae bacterium
GGAGGTCATCAACGAGCGCTTCGCCCGCAACATCCGCATCGGGCTGTTCAACCTGATGCGCAAGTCGCCCGAGGTCTCGATCGGCGGCATCAAGGTGCAGAAGTTCAGCGCCTTCCTGCGCGAGATCGTGGTGCCCACCAATTTCAACATCGTCTCGGTGCGGCCGCTGCGCGGCTCGGGGCTGATCGTGTGCGACCCGACGCTCGTCTTCGCCGTCATCGATGCGCTGTTCGGCGGCGCCGGCAAGTTCCACACCCGCATCGAGGGGCGCGACTTTTCGCCGACCGAGCAGCGCGTGATCCAGCGCCTGGTCGACTGCATCGTCGGCGAGTACCGCAAGGCCTGGACCGGCATCTACCCGGTCGAGCTGGAGTACCAGCGCTCGGAGATGCAGCCGCAGTTCTGCAACATCGCCACGCCCAGCGAGGTGGTGGTGGCCACCAGCTTCACGCTGGAGATCGGCGACACCACCGGCACGGTGCACTTCTGCATTCCCTACAGCACGCTCGAGCCGATCCGCGACGTGCTCTACAGCGCGATGCAGGGCGACGCCGAGCCCGACCGCCGCTGGGTCAAGCTGCTGCGCACGCAGCTGCAGTCGGCCGAGGTGCCGCTGGTGGCCGAACTGGCCACCGCGCAGGCCACCGTCGAGCAGCTGCTGAGCTTCAAGCCCGGCGACTTCATCGAGCTGGACCTGCTGCCGATGATCCAGGCCAAGGTGGACGGCGTGCCGGTCTTCGATTGCCACTACGGCACGTCGAACGGGCGCAACGCCATCAAGATCGATCGATTGTTGACCAGCAACACCGCGAGCTGGTTGGGAGCAGAACATGAGTGAGCAAGCCGCCGCCGGCATGTCCGAGGAGGACCGCATGGCCGCCGAATGGGCGGCCGCGCTGAGCGAGGCCAGGCCCGAGACCGCCAGCGAGGTGGCCGCCCCGGCGGAATCGGTGCAGGCCGCGCCGTTCGCCAGCTTCAGCGCCAGCCCGCCCTCGAGCGTCGGGGCCGGCAACGACCTGAACATGATCCTCGACATCCCGGTGCAGCTGACCGTGGAGCTGGGCCGCACGAGGATCCCGATCAAGCACATCCTGCAGCTGGCCCAGGGCTCGGTGGTCGAGCTCGAGGCGCTGGCCGGCGAACCGATGGACGTGCTGGTCAACGGCTACCTGATCGCCCAGGGCGAGGTGGTGGTGGTCAACGACAAGTTCGGCATCCGCCTGACCGACATCGTCACGCCCAGCGAGCGCATGCGCCGCCTCAGCCGGACATGACCGCCAGCTCGATCCTCGGCCCGCTGGCGGCCTTCGCGCTGATCCTGGCGCTGATCCCGGTCGCGCTGTGGCTGCTCAAGCGCTCGCCGCTGGCGGGCCTGGGCGGCACCGGCGGCGCCGGAGCGATGCGGGTGGTCGCCGCGCTGGCCCTGGCGCCGAACCAGCGCATCGTCACGGTCGAGGTCGGCGGCGGCGACGACCGGTGCTGGCTGGTGCTGGGCGTCACGCCGGCGGGCATCCGGACGCTGCACACGCTGCCGCCGCAGGCCGATGCAGCGACGGCGGCGGCCGCGCCGCTGCCGCTGTTCTCCCAGTTGCTGCAGCGCCAGCGCGGCGGCGCCGGACCGGGGTCGACCGATGCGCGCTGAACGCCAGGGCGCTTTCGTCGGCCCGAAGCGCCGGCTGGCCCGTGGCCTGGGCCTGTCGGTGTTGTCGGCGCTGCCCGCATCGGCTTTAGCCCAGGGCGGCAACGCCGCCGCCGCGGGGCTGCCGCTGCTGGTCGGCCAGGCCGCCGGCGGCACCGCCTACTCGGTGCCGGTGCAGACGCTGCTGTTCTTCACCGCGTTGGGCTTCCTGCCGGCGGTGGTGCTGATGATGACCGGGTTCACGCGCATCGTCATCGTGCTGAGCCTGCTGCGCCAGGCGCTGGGCACGCAGGCCGCGCCGCCGAACCAGGTGATCATCGGCCTGAGCCTGTTCCTGACCTTCTTCGTGATGTCGCCGACGCTGGACAAGGTCTACCGCGAAGCCTGGGCGCCCTACGCGGCGCAGCAGATCGAGTTCCCCGAGGCGGTCGAGCGTGCCGCCCAGCCGATGCGCGGCTTCATGCTCAAGCAGGTGCGCGCCAGCGACCTGAAGCTGTTCGCCAACCTGGCCAAGGTCGCGCCCGACACCAAGGCCGAGGACCTGCCCTTCACCGTGCTGGTGCCGGCCTTCGTCGCCAGCGAGCTGAAGAGCGCGTTCCAGATCGGCTTCATGATCTTCATCCCGTTCCTGATCATCGACATGATCGTCGCCAGTGTGCTGATGAGCCTGGGCATGATGATGCTCAGCCCGGTGCTGGTGTCGCTGCCGTTCAAGCTGATGCTGTTCGTGCTGGCCGACGGCTGGAACCTGCTGCTCGGCTCGCTCGCCGCCTCGTTCGCGGCCTAGGAGTACCCGCCATGGACAGCCAACAAGCCTTCCACCTCGGCCAGCAGGGACTGCAGATGCTGCTGCTGGTCTCGGCGCCGGTGCTGCTGACCGTGCTGGTCGTCGGCCTGGTGATCAGCATCTTCCAGGCCGCCACGCAGATCAACGAGGCCACGCTGAGCTTCGTTCCCAAGGTCGTCGCCGCGGTCGCGGTGCTGGCGATCGCCGGGCCCTGGATGCTGACGATGCTGGTCGAGTACATCCAGCGCACCCTGCTGGCGATCCCCACCGCCCTGGGGTGAGGGCTCATGGTGATCGGCCGATGATCACCCTGAGCGAAGGCCAGATCCTGGCCTGGCTGACGCCGCTGCTGTGGCCGTTCTTCCGTGCGCTGGCGCTGCTGGCCAGCCTGCCGGTGTTCAGCCAGCGCGCGGTGCCGATGCGCCTGAAGATCGGCTTCGCGCTGTTCATCGCGCTGGCCGCGCAGCCGTCGCTGCCGCCCATCCCGCTGATCGCGCTCGACAGCCCGCAGGCGGTGCTGGTGCTGGTGCAGCAGCTGCTGGTCGGCATCACGCTGGGTTTCGCGGTGCGACTGGTGTTCGCCGCGGTCGAGCTCGGCGGCGAGCTGATCGGGCTGCAGATGGGGCTGAACTTCGCCGGCTTCTTCGACCCGGCCACTGCCAGCCAGGGGACCGCCAGCGGCCGCTTCTTCGGCACCCTGGTCGCGTTCCTGTTCGTGCTGGCCAACGGCCACCTGGCGGTGATCGCCGCGCTGGTGCGCAGCTTCGAGGTCTTCGCGGTCGGCGACGAGCCCTTCGCCTTCCTGCGCCGCACGCTGCCGCAGCAGTGGGGCGCCGAGCTCTTCACGCTCGGGCTGTGGATCGCGCTGCCGCTGCTGGGCATGCTGCTGTTCGTCAACCTGGTGCTGGGCGTGATCTCGCGCGTCGCGCCGCAGATCAGCGTGTTCTCGGTCGGCTTCCCGATCACCGTCACGGTCGGCCTGATCGGCATGCTGCTGACGCTGCCGCTGCTCGAGCAGCCGTTCGCCGCGGCGCTGCAGCGCGTGCTCGAGCGCTTCCAGTAGCGCCGGCAGCGTCCGGCAGCGGGTCGGTGGCTACACTGCAGCCGGGTCCCGCGAGGAGGATGGAAGACGCCGGCGCCCGCAGCACCACACCCGACCCGGACGCCGCCATGGACCCGCTGAACCGACCCGAACCCGCCGCCGAGCCAGCCTTCGAGTCGCGCCTGCTCGAAGTGCTGATCCGCGCCGGGCTGATCCTCGCGCTGGCCTGGCTGTGTCTGGAGGTCTTCGCGCCGTTCATGACGCTGATGGTCTGGGCACTGATCCTGGCGGTGACGCTCTACCCGCTGCACCAGGGGCTGGCCCGCCGTGTCGGCGGCCGCCAGGGGCTCGCGGCGACGCTGATCAGCGTCGCCGGCGTGCTGCTGATCGTCGCCCCCAGCGCGGTGCTGCTGAACTCGATGGGCGATTCGGTGCACCAGCTCGTCAGCGACGTGCAGAACGACACGCTGCGGATCCCGCCGCCGCCGGCCGGCGTGCACGACTGGCCGCTGGTCGGCGAGAAGCTGCATGCCGCCTGGAGCAAGGCGCACGCCGACCTGCCGGCGCTGGTGAAGAGCCTGCAGCCCAAGCTCGGCGAGCTCACCCGGTCGCTGCTGGCCATGGTCGCCAGCATCGGCGGCAGCCTGCTGAAGTTCGTCGCCGCCTTCCTGCTGGCCGGTGTCGTGATGGCCTTCGGCGAGGCCGGCGCGCGCGCCGGCACCGCGATCTTCGTGCGCATCGTCGGCACCGCGCGCGGCGCGGCCTTCACCCGGCTGTCGGTGGCCACGATCCGTGCCGTGGCGCAGGGCGTCGTCGGCGTGGCCTTCATCCAGGCCATCGTCGTCGGCCTGTGCCTGCTGCTGGCCGGCGTGCCCTGGGCCGGCGTGCTGGCCGGCGTCGTGCTGGTGCTGGGCATCGCGCAGGTGCCGGCGCTGCTGGTCACGCTGCCGGCGATCGCCTGGCTGTGGACCGGTGCCGGCATCGGCAAGGTCGAGGCCGGCGTCTTCAGCGTGCTGCTGTTCGTCGCCGGCATGACCGACAACGTGCTGAAGCCGCTGATGCTCGGCCGCGGCGTCGACGCGCCGATGCCGGTGATCCTGATCGGCGCGCTCGGCGGCATGGCCACCGCAGGCATCCTGGGGATGTTCGTCGGCGCCACGCTGCTGGCGCTGGGCTACCAGATCTTCACCGGCTGGGTCGCCGCCGGCGCCGGCGATGGGCCGGCCGGGCCGACAAGCTGAACCACCCGCCCGCCGGGCTAGGGCTCGACATGGAGCGCCGCGAAGCGTTTCTCCTGCTCGATGCGCATCTCCTTGCGCACGATCGCCGCGGCATGGCGCCGGCGTTCGGCGGGCGAGAACGGCCGCAGCGGCGGCACCGGCACCGGCTTGCGGTCGTCGTCGACGGCCACCATCGTGAAGAAGCAGCTGTTGACGTGGCGGGTCGCCTGGGTGCGGATGTCCTCGGCGATCACCTTGATGCCGACCTCCATCGACGAGCTGCCGGTGTGGTTGACCGAGGCCAGCAGCGTGACCAGTTCGCCGACATGGACCGGCTGGCGGAACATCACCTGGTCGACGCTGAGCGTGACCACGTAGCGCCCGGCGTAGCGGCTGGCGCAGGCGTAGGCGACCTGGTCGAGCAGCTTCAGCAAGGTGCCGCCGTGCACGTTGCCGGCGAAGTTCGCGGTGTCCGGTGTCATCAGCACCGTCATCGTCAGCTGGTGGGCCGGCAGTTCCATCGTCTCGACGCTCCTCGGGGGTTGGCGCGGGCCGTCACATCACGTAGGCGCAGGCCGCCTCGGGCGTGCGCGTGTCCATGTTGCGGCCGCGGTTCAGATGATCGTCGATTTCCGCGGCGGCGCCGATCATGCGGCCGTACAGGAACACCGTGAAGGCCGCGGTCTCCAGATCACGCTCGCTCAGCACGCCCGACCTGAAGTCGGTCCACAGCAGCGCCAGCAGCAGCGCCGCGATCACCGCGTCGACGTTGACGCAGAAGACATAGGGCGTCGCGCCGACGTCGTACAGCGCCTGCACCAGTTCGCGGTAGAAGGCGTGGAACACGTTGTAGTCGCCGCGCTCGGCCATGAACTTCGCGATGAAGCGTTCACGCGGGTCGTGGTTGACCGGCTTGCCCTTGAACACCGGGTGGTGCACGCCCGGCAAGGCTCGCAGCTCCTGCCCGAGTTCCTTGGCCCGCCGCTTCTCGGCCTTGTAGGCCTTCGCGTAGGCGGTGGCCATCGCCTTCAGGTCGATGCCGTGCTGCGGGTCGCTCGGATCCTTCAGGCCCTGGTCCTCGAAGCGTTCGAGCAGGAAGGCCATGCCCTCGAAGCCGTTGCCGCCATGGCTGTAGCCGGTGTGGGTCAGGAAGCCGACCATCGCCTTGTTGATCTGCACCCGGCCCGGGGTCTGCGGTCCGTCGGCCGAGACCGCGCCCTTGGCGCCCTGCGACGAGATCGAGCCGGGGCCGTTGGACACCAGCAGGCCGATCAGCATCTGCAGCGGCAGCGCCTGCTCCGGCGTCGGCTTGCGGCCGGTCATCGCCAGGCAGCACAGGTCGGCCATCGTCCACTGGCCGTAGCGCTCGGCCTGCGAGATGCCGCACAGCGAACCCCACTGGTGCTGCGGCGCCGGGATGCTGGAGCCGACCATCACGCCGTACAGCCGCAGGTACCAGGGCAGCGTCTCGGCCGTCAGCCGGCTGATGCGCTTGCGCACCAGCGGGCCCCAGGCGATGGTGATCGAGATCGCGGCCAGGATCGCGTCGCGCGACAACCGGCCGTCCAGCCGCAGCAGGAAATCGATGAACACCGACTTGGCGCCGCGATCGCGCACCGCCTGCAGCATCGCCTCGGGGTGCGAATCCCCCGCCTCGTCGTCGCGCGCCATGAACAGCGCGCGGGTGGCGGCGTCGACGCGGATTTGCGAGCTGTCGAAGGCTACATGGTGACCTTCCTCGAGGCCCGAACCGGCGAACAGGTCGATCAGCGCGCGCGTGCAGGCCAGCGCGCGTTCGACCCGCTTCGGGCCGACCACCGCCGCCGCGGCGGCCATGATCGTGTTCGGCGAGTTGCCGGCCGCGCGCGCCGCGTCGGCGGCCACCAGCACCGGGTCGCCGACCAGGTTGACTTCGGCGGCCACCGCGATGTCGAGCATCGCACGGTCGTTCGGGCCGGCGCCTTCGTGCACCAGCGGCAGCGCGAAGTTGGCCTGCAGCGGCTGCAGCGCCAGCTCGAGCACCGAATGGCCGTGCACCGAGGTGACCTGGGTCTTCGGGTCCATCACCGAGGCGCCTGACCTGTCCTTCATGTTCTGGCGCGCGATCACCGCGCCGACCTGTGCGTTCACCGCGGCGATCTGCGCCGCGTACGGCTCGGGCGCCGTCACGGTCGGCAAGGCCAGCGCGGCGGGCAGTTCGATCCCCTGGTCGTTGGCCATCCAGGGCTTCAGCGTCAGGCTGCCGCGCGGCGCGAAGTCGGGGCAGGCACCGCTGGCGGCCATCACCGCGGTCAGCGCGGCCGGGATGTGCGCGATGTTGGTGACCACCGCGCCGCGCTTGGACGCGACCGGGTTCTCCGGCGTGAAGATCGCGTCGACGCCGAAGGCGTCCATGAACCAGCGCTCCTTGTCGGCCGCGCTGTCGCCGGCACCGGCCATCGCGCCGGCATGGCCGACGGCGCGTGTCAGCCGGGACTTCCAGCGTCCGACGACGCAGGCCACCACCGGCTTGCCCCATTCGATGCCCTGCTCGTAGTAGCCGCCGGGCTCGGCATACAGCACCGCGGCGCGCGAGCGGCCGTCGTTGCGCAGCGCATGGGCGAAGTCGCGCGCAGCGTAGTGGATGTAGACGTCCTTGCCCGACGAGACCAGCGTCGTCGTGCCCCAGCCCTCGGTGGCCAGGTACTGCGCGATCGTGGTGGTGAAGCCGCCCGAGTTCGAGAACACCGCCACCGTGCCCTGCAGCAGCGTCTCCTCGGGGTGGTCGCCGCCCAGCGCGCCGCCGATGCGCACCCGGCTCCAGGAGTCGGCGACGCCCAGGCAGTTGCCGCCGATCACGTCGACGCCGGCGCCTTGCGCCATCGCGCGGATCTCGCGCGCGTCGTGCACCGCGATCTTCTCGGTGACGATGACGATCTTCTTCAGGCCCGGGTTGACGCGGATCAGCTCGGCCACCCCGTCGCGAACGCCCGAGGGCGGCAGGTAGACCACGCCGGTGTCGAAGCCGTGGCCGGCGTTCAGGCCTTCGCGCACGTTGTTGAACACCGGGATGTCGCCGATCGCCGTCTTCAGCACCTGGCCGCCGCGGCCCGGCGAGGTGCCGAAGGCCACGTTGCCGCCGGAGAACACATGGCTGGTCGGCGTGACCTGGCGCGATTCGCCGCCGAGGATGTTGAGCACGCAGATCCGGTCGCCGCGGCTGGCCAGGTCGGCCAGCGAATCGATGCCGACGTAGTAGGGAAAGGAGGGAATGCCTTGGGCATGCATGATGGGGCTCCTGGTGCGTTGTCAGACGGGCGCGGCCATGCCGAGGCGGCGGGCGATGAGGTCGCGGCCGCCGCCCTTCATCCACTCGTCGACCTGCTTGGCGTAGTTCACGACCTCGGAGATCGCGCTGTCGAAGCCGAAGAAGCGGTACGGCAGGCCGAGCGCCTCGCAGGTGTCGGCCAGCGCGCCGAAACCGCGCACCAGGTTCGGCCCGCCGCGGCCGACCACCACGTACAGCGGCGTCGCGCCGTGGCTCGAGAAGTGCTCGCGCAGCGCATCGCCCATCGCGCGCAGCGTCTCGTGGATGTCGGTGTTGTTCGACTTGCCGCCGATGATGAACAACACGTTCGACTGCGCCAGGAAGTGGCGGTAGCAGATGCGCGCGACCTGCTTCATCTTCTCGTAGGGCGGGTTGCCGCCGAAGTCAGAGCTGATGCTCGCCGCCTCGCCCAGCACTTCGGTGACCAGGCTGTTGGCGCCGCCGCCGAAGGTGGGCGCCAGGATCGTGCCGCGCTCGTTGATCACGAACACGTCCGACTGGCCCTGGTGGGTGCGCAGTTCGTTGACCTCCTGCTCGAAGGCGCCGACGTCGGCGGCGAACAGGTGCGCCGGCAGACCCAGGCGGGCCACCCGCGGGTCGTCGCGGTCGAAACCGCACTTGAAGTCGCAGGCCACCGGGGTCAGGCGGCCGCTGCCGTCGGCGCGCATGCGGATCGGATTCAGCTCCAGCGTCGTCATGCCGTAGTGGTGCATCAGCTCCCACAGCTTGGGCAGGTGCTGGACCAGCGGCGAGACGATCTCGCGCGGCGCGCCGATGTCGCTGAGCGCGTTGGCGATCACGAAGGCCTTCAGCCCGGTCAGCGCGTCGAAGGGCACGGTGGCGATGTCGGACTTGTCGAGTTCCTCGATCGCGATGCCGCCCTTGTGCGTCAGCGTGACCGTCGGCGCGCGGAACCGCGTGTCGTCGGTGATCGAGAAGTAGACCTCGTGCTCGGCCGGCACGCCGCCCTCGAAGCTGACGCCGTTGGCCTTGGCGCTGACGTTGCCGTGCCGGTGCTCGGCGAAGTACAGGCGTTCCTTCTCGGCCAGCGCGCCGGCCAGGTCGGTGGCGCGGCCGATCAGCCCGGCCTTGCCCTTCTTGCCGATCGCGCCCTTGAACAGCGGCTTGACGAAGACCTGGCCATGGCGGCGGATCAGGTCCTGGATCTGGTCTTCCGATGCATCGGGGCCCAGCACCTCTGCGGTGGGGAAGTCGACGTGCTTCAGCAGAGGCGCGCCGTGCAGCAGTCCGGTGAGTTGCATGATCTCTCCTGGTGGGGGGTTTCAGAGCACGGCGGCGGCGGCGGACCGGCGCTGCTGCAAGGCGCGCAGCAGCGGCGGCAGCAGCAGCATCGTCGCGACGCCGATCCACAGGCCGATGGCGATCGGGCTTTCGAGCAGGATCGAGGCATCGCCGTTGGTCATCGACAGCGCGCGGCGCAGGTTCTGCTCCATCATGTCGCCGAGCACGAAGCCCAGGATCAACGGCGCCATCGGCACGCCCTGCTTGCGCAGCAGGTAGCCCGCGGCCCCCAGCGCGCTCATCAGCACCAGGTCGAAGGTGGTGGCATGCACCGCATAGACGCCCACCGCGCTGATCGCCAGGATGCCGGGCACCAGCGCCCAGTTCGGGATCTGCAGCACCTTGGTGAACAGGCCGACCATCGGGATGTTGATGAACAGCAGGATCAGGTTGGCGACGAACAGCGAGGCGATCAGGCCCCACACCAGCGCCGGTTGCTGGGTGAACAGCGCCGGCCCGGGGGTGATGTTGTAGAGCGCCAGCGCGCCGACCATCACCGCGGTGGTGCCCGAGCCCGGCACGCCCAGCGTCAGCATCGGCACGAAGGAGCCGGTGGCCGCCGAGTTGTTGGCCGCCTCGGGAGCCGCGACGCCGCGGATGTCGCCGTGGCCGAAGCTGCCGTCCTTGTCGGTCAGGCGCTTCTCCATCGAGTAGGTCATCGCGCTGGCGATCGTCGCGCCGGCACCCGGCAGCACGCCGACGATGAAGCCGACCACGCTGGAGCGAACGGTGCCCCACCAGGTCTGCGCCATCTCCTTGAGGTTGAACATCTTGCGACCGGTGTCGGTGATCATCCCGCTGCTGCTGTGGTGCTCCTGCAGCATCAGCAGGATCTCGCTGATCGAGAACACACCGATCACGACGACGATGAACTGGATGCCGTCGGACAGGTGCACGTCACCACCGGTGAAGCGGTAGACACCCGAGTTCGAGTCGAGCCCGACGCAGGACAGCGAGAGGCCGATCACCGCCGCCAGGCCGGCCTTCATCGGCGCGTCGCCCATCAGGCCGGCGATGCAGGCGAAGGCGAAGCACATCAGCGCAAAATACTCGGCCGGTCCGAACGACAGCGCCCAGCGGGCGAGCAGCGGCGCGAACAGCACGATGCCGATCGTCGCGATCAGCGAGCCGACGAACGAGCTCCAGGCCGAGATCGACAGCGCGACACCGCCCAGGCCCTTGCGCGCCATCGGGTAGCCGTCGAGCGCGGTCATGATCGCGCCGGCGTCGCCCGGCACGTTGAGCAGGATCGACGAGATGCGCCCGCCGTACTCGCAGCCGATGTAGACCGCCGCCAGCAGGATCAGCGAGGCCTCGGGCGGCAGCTTCATCGCGAAGGCCAGCGGCATCAGGATCGCGACGCC
This sequence comes from Burkholderiaceae bacterium, assembly GCA_016790515.1. Taxonomy (GTDB): domain Bacteria; phylum Pseudomonadota; class Gammaproteobacteria; order Burkholderiales; family Burkholderiaceae_C; genus Pseudaquabacterium. Next base: position 10,662 of record JAEUOY010000054.1, read on the forward strand.
GTTGATCGGCCCCAGCCCCGGCAGCAGACCGACGACGGTGCCGATCAGCGCGCCCAGCGCCGCGATCAGCAGGTTGACCGGGCTCAGCGCGACGCCGAAGCCGACCATCAGGTGTTGCAGCGTTTCCATCAATGACCTCCGAGCAGCAGCGACAAGAGGCCGGTGGGCAGCACCACGTCGAGCAGCTTGTCGAACATGAAGAACAGCACCAGGCCGAGGCCGGCGCCGCCGGCCAGCGACTGCTTCCAGCTGCCGCCGAAGGCCATGCCCACCGGCACCGCCATCAGCGCGGTGGCCAGCGTGAAGCCGAGCAGCTCGAACAGCAGCGCATAGACCAGCACCGCCGCGGCGCACAGCGCGGTGGGCTTCAGCGGCACGCCGCGAAACACCGCGCCGCCGCGCAGCGTCGGCCGCAGCACCAGCCACAGGCCGGCGCTGGCCATCAGGCCGGCCAGCAGCAGCGGAAAGGCGCGCGGCCCGACGGGTTCGTAGGAGATGGCGGCGGCGTAGTCTCGTGCGGCCCAGGCCATGCCTGCGGACGCGACGACACACACCGCACCGAGGATGCGATCGCTCATGGGGGACTTTCGGTTGGGCGGCCGCGCCGAGGTGGCGGCCGCGTGGGCTGGCGAGGGTCGGGTCGGCTACTTCGCCGTCACCGCGAGGCCGAACTCCTCGGCCAGCTTGCGGTAGGCCGCGACCTGCTTCTTGACATGCGCGTCGACCTGGGGGCCGGTCAGCGCAAACGGATACAGGCCGCGCTCGCTGCGCAGCTTGTCGTAGGCCGGCGTCGCCATCATCTTCGCGAAGGTGTCGCTCCAGACCTTGTAGTCGGCATCGCTGACCTTGGGGCCGAGGTAGAAGCCGCGGATGATCGGCCATTCGACATCGACGTCCTGCTCCCTGGCGGTCGGCACGTTGGCGAGCTCGCCGCCCAGGCGCTTGTCGGCCATCACCGCCAGGATGCGGACCTTGGAGCCGGCCTTGATCTGCTGCACCGTCTCGGCCGCGTCACCGCTGTAGATGTGGATGTGACCGCCCTGCAGCGCGGTGATCGCCTCGCCGCCGCCCTCGAAGGCGACGAATCGCATCGCCTTCGGGTTGACACCGGCGGCGCGGGCGGTCAGCGCGGCCTTCATCCAGTCCTGGCTGCCGACGGTGCCGCCGGCACCGAACACCACCTTGGTCGGGTCGGCCTTGACCGCGGCGAGCGCGTCCTTCAGCGTCTTGTACGGCGAGTTCTCGGCCACCACGACGGCGCCGTAGTCGGCGCCGATCGCCGCCAGCCAGCGCACGTCGTTCTCGTTGTAGCGGCCGAACTTGCCCTGCGCCAGGTTCAGCAGCGAGCCGCCCGAGAACGCGACGATGGTGCCGGCGCTGTCGGGTCGCTGCGCGACCACCGCGTTGTAGGCCACCGCGCCGATGCCGCCGGGCATGTAGGTCACGCGCATCGGGTCGGCAATGTACCTGCCCTCCATCAGCGCGGCCTGCGCCAGCTTGCAGGTCAGGTCGAAGCCGCCGCCCGGCTTGGCCGGGGCGATGCATTCGGTCTTGTCCAGCGGGCCGGCCGCGGCCGCTGCGGCGGCCCAGGCCAGGGCCATGCCGATCATCGAAGTGCTCAGTCTCATCGGGGTCTCCATCCGGTTCGTGGTGCTTCGGCGAAGGCGTTTCCCGAAGCGTGGCGGCACGATACGGAGCCGCGACTTTCATCCGGCTTTCACGAAAGTCGCCAAAAACACCGGGTTAACCCGGAGATCGAAGACCGCCCGCAGCCAGCGGCAGCACGACCGCGACGACCAGGCCCTGTCCCTGCGGCCCCGCGTCCAGTTCGAGGCGGCCGCCGTGGCGCTCGGCGATCGAGCGCACGATGGCCAGGCCCAGGCCCGAGCCCGGCTGGCTCGCATTGCTGGCGCGGAAGAAGCGCTCGCTGGCCCGGGCGCGCTCGGCCTCGGGGATGCCCGGTCCGTTGTCGATCACCATAAGGCGGGCCTCGCGACCGGCTGCGGCCACCCGCACCGTCACCTGGCCGCCGGCCGGCGTGTAGCGGATCGCGTTGTGCAGCAGGTTCGACAAGGCCTCCTTCAACAGGCCCGGATGGACCTGCACCGAAACCGGCTGGTCGGGTACCTCGAGCCCGAGGTCGATCTGCCGGCTGCGCGCTTCCGCCCACCAGGCGCGGGCGAGCTCCGCGGCCAGGCCATCGAGGGCGATCGGCTCGGTGACCAGTTCGGCGCTGTCGGTGCGCGCCAGCGCCAGCATCTGGTTGGTCTGGCGCACCGTCTCGTCGAGCTGAACCTTCAGCGCCCGCAACGCGTCGCGCAGCGCCGCCGGGTCGGACTCGCGCAAGGCAAAGCCGACCTGCGTCGTCAGCGTCGCCAGCGGCGTGCGCAACTGGTGCGACGCGTCGTCGACGAAACGCCGCCGGGCCTCGCTGAGCCGGCGCGTGCGCTCGACATGGTGGTTGATCGCCTCCACCAGCGGCCGCACATCGGCCGGGATGCCGCCGGTGGCGATCGGCGTCAGGTCCTGCGGCGAGCGGCCACCCACCTCCTGGCGCAGCCGCGCCAGCGGCCGCAGCGCCCAGCCGATCGCCAGCACCAGCAGGCCGCCGGCGACCAGCACCAGCACCAGGTCGCGCGCCAGCGCCTGCAGCACCAGCGTGCGCCTGAACTGCGCGCGCGAGCGCAGCGGCTCGGCCACCTGGATGATCACGCGCTGCGGCGCCTGCTGGCCGGCCAGCGGGTGCGCCAGCATGCGCGCATAGCTGCCGACCCGCACCGCCTCGCCGAAGTAGGCGGCATCGCCGAACTGCGGCCGGCCGGTCTGCAGCGGAAGCGCCGGCGCCGGCAGGTCGGCATTGCCGATCTCGGCCAGGCCATCCTCGGTCGCCACGTGGTAGTAGACCTGCCCGCTGGCGGTGAGCTCGAAGAACTCGAGCATGCGGTACGGCAGTTCGACCGCCAGCCCGCCGCTGTCGGTGGTGATGTTGGCATCGATCGACTTGATCGCGCCGAGCAGCGAGCGGTCATAGGCGGCATTCGACGCGTCCACCGCGGTGCGCCAGGTCAGCCACAGCGCGATGCCGACGACCAGCAGCATGCCCGGCAGCAGCACCAGCAGCAATGTGCGGCGCAGGCTGAGCCGGTGCCAGGCGGCCAGGGTCAAGCGCTGCTCTCGAGCACGTAGCCCAGGCCGCGCAGCGTGCGGATGCTCACCGCGCTGGCCTGCAGGCGCTTGCGCAGCCGGTGCACCAGCACCTCGACGACGTCGGGCTGCACGTCCTGCTCGTCGGAGAACACCCGGTCGAGGATCTCCTGCTTGGACAGCGGCTCGCCGCTGCGCTGGATCAGCACGCGCAGCACGGCATGCTCGCGCGGCGTCAGCGCCAGCGGCTCATGGGCCAGCGTGAACTGCTTGGTGCCGGCGTCGAAGGCCAGCGGGCCGCAGGCGAAGCGCGGCTGGTCGCTGCCGCGGGCGCGGCGGACCAGCGCCACCAGCCGGGCTTCGAGTTCGGCCAGCTCGAAGGGCTTGGCGAGAAAGTCGTCGGCGCCCTCGTGCAGGCTGCTGACACGCTCGATCAGCGAATCGCGCGCGGTCAGGATCAGCACCGGCAGCCGCTGGTCGGCTTCGCGCAGGTCGGCCAGCACGTCGTGGCCGCCCAGCCCCGGCAGGCCGAGGTCGAGGATCAGCGCGTCGTAGCGCGTGGCCTTCAGGCTGCGCCGGACCATGCGCCCGTCGTCGACCCAGTCGACCTGGAAGCCGCTCTGCGCCAGTGCCCGCACCAGCCAGGTGGCCAGCTCGCGCTCGTCTTCGGCCAGCAGGATGCGCACGACCGCCGCTCGCTGGGCTTGTCAACCGCCGACCAGCCCGTTGCGGATCGCGTAGACCGTGAGTTCCGAGTTGTTCTGCAGCCCGAGCTTCTCCAGCACTCGGGCGCGGTAGACGCTGACCGTCTTCGGGCTCAGCGTCAGCTCCTCGGCGATGTCGGCCAGGCGCTTGCCCGAGGCGATCATCACCAGCGTCTGCAGCTCGCGGTCGGAGAGCTTGTCGTGGGCATGCTCGTGCACCGGCGCGGTCAGGCTCTCGACCAGCATCTGGGCGATCTCGGGCGTCACGTACTTGCGGCCCTGGGCCACCGTCCGAACCGCCTGCACGATCAGCTGCGGGTCGCCGCCCTTGTTGACGTAGCCGTAGGCGCCGGCGCGCAGCGCGCGGATCGCGTACTGGTCCTCCGGGTACATGCTGACGACCAGCACCTTGACCGGCGAGCCCTCGTCCTTCAGCACGTGCATCACGTCCAGCCCGCTGCGCCCGGGCAGGTTGATGTCGAGCACCAGCACGTCGCAGCGGTTGGCGAGGCTGCGCATCAGGCCGCGCAGCTCGCCGTAGTCGCCCGCCTCGCCGACCACCTCGATGTCGGCGGCATCGGCCAGCGTGTCGCGGATGCCGCGGCGGATCAGCGCATGGTCGTCGCAGAGGATCACTTTGATCATAGGGTGCCCCAGCCGGTCGGGTCGTGGTCGTCGTCCTGGTCGAAGGCGGTCTCGCCGTCGGGCGGAGCGGCGGCGCCGGCGCTGCGCATCGGCACCGACAGCATCAGCACCGTGCCGCCGGCGCTGCTCGACACCTCGACCCAGCCGCCGACGGTGCCGGCGCGCTCGTGCAGTCCGCGCAGGCCGAAGCTGCGCGCCTTGGCCAGGTCGGCGCGGTCCAGCCCGCGGCCGTTGTCGCTCACCTCCAGCGACAGCACGCCGCGGCTCAGCGACAGGTCGATCGTCACCCGCGTGGCCTGGGCATGCTTGCTGACGTTGGTCAGCGCCTCCTGCGCGAAGCGGTAGGCCACCAGCGGCACGCCGGCGGGCAGCTGCATGTTCTCGTGGCTGCTGCGGAAGCTGCAGGCGATGCCGCTGCGGTTCTCGAACTGCGCCGCCATCCACTGCAGCGCGGCGACCAGGCCCTGCTCGAGGATCGCCGGGCGCAGGTTGTGCATGATGCGCTGGCTGGCCTCGACCGCATGGGCCACCGTCTCCAGCGCGTTGAAGACCCGCTGCTGCACCTCGGGGTCGGCGACATGGCGGCCGATCCAGGCCAGGTCGAACTTGATCGCCGTCAGGCTGCCGCCGACGTCGTCGTGGATCTCGCGGGCGATCGCCGCACGCTCCATCTCGACGCTGGTCTGCAGGTGCTGCGCCAGCTCCGACAGCCGCTGGCGGCTGGCGGCGAGCTCGCGGTCGGCCTCGGTGCGGGCCTGGCGGTCGCGGTGGGCCGCGATCGCGTGCTCGACCGCCGGTGCCAGCCGCGCCAGGTTGTTCTTCAGCAGGTAGTCGCTGGCGCCGTTGCGCATCGCCGCCACGGCGGTGTCCTCGCCGATCTCGCCCGAGACCAGGATGAACGGCAGCGAGCGGCCGCTGTCCTGCAGGATCCGCTGCGCGCGCAGGCCGTCGAAGCCGGGCAGATTGAAGTCCGACAGCACCACGTCCCAGTCCCGCGCCGCCAGCGCTTCGCGGAAGGCCGCCTCGCTGTCGACCCGCAGCACGTCGACGCCCAGGCCGGCGCGCCCCAGGTGGGCCATCGCCAGCTCGTGGTCGGGAGCGCTGTCCTCGAGGTGCAGCACGCGCAGGCGCCGGTCGCCGCCCCGCTCGCCCGCGCCGTCGGGGCGGGGCTCGGTCCGGGATGCGCCTGGCGGCAGGGCAGCGGCTGGGGTCATGGCGCAAGTATGGCAAAGGCCCACGGTGCAGCGGCCGCGCTGGATGCGGAATTGGCGGTCGTTCGAACCCAACTTCGGCTCAACTTCGACCCGACGGCGCCGAAAAATCCGCATGCCTGCGCCGAGCCCTCGGCTCGAATCCACGCCGAACCGCGGAGTGACGATGCTCAACGAAGAACCCCTGCCGACCGAGCCGATGGCCCCCTTGCCGCTGCTGGCCGCCGCCGATCTGCAGGACAGCCTGATGGTCGCCACCAACGACCTCGACCGCCTGCAGCGCCTGCTGCGCGACGCCACCGAGGCCCTGATGGGGCATTTCTACGGCGCCTCCGGCCATCTCGGCCAGCTGTCGAGCCTGGTTTCGCAGCATCCCGAACTGCACGCGACGATGGGCCACCTGGCCGGCGCGGTGACCGCGCTTCAGTTCCAGGACATGGCATCGCAGCTGATAGACCACACGCAGCGGCGCTTGCGCCACTGCACCGACCGCCTGGCGCGCGAGGTGATGGGCGACGACGAGGACGGCGCGGCGGTGGTCGACGACACCCCGCTGCGACCCAACCCGGTCACCCAGGACGAAATGGACGCCGGCTCGATCGAGCTGTTTTAAGTTTTCCGGCCCGCCACCGACAACCCCCCTGATTACCGGAGAAGACCATGCACTCAATCCTCGCCGTCGACGATTCGGCCTCGATGCGCCAGATGGTTTCGTTCACCTTGAAAAACGCCGGCTTCAACGTCGTCGAGGCCGTCGACGGCCAGGACGCCTGGGAGAAGGCCGGCCAGCGCGACTTCAGCCTGGTGCTGACCGACCAGAACATGCCGCGCATGGACGGCATCTCGCTGACCAGGAAGCTGCGCGAGAACCCGAAGTTCAAGACCACGCCGATCCTGATCCTGACCACCGAGTCGAGCGACCAGATGAAGATGGCCGGCCGCGCCGCCGGTGCCACCGGCTGGCTGGTCAAGCCCTTCGACCCGGCCAAGCTGATCGAGGTGATCGGCAAGGTGATCCGCTGATCGATCCGCAGATGGCCGCCGGCACCTGACGCCGGGCGTCGCCAGACCCTCTTTCCCCCGGAGATTCCACCCCCATGGCCGAGATGAGCAACGAAGGCGCCAACCTGTCCGCCGGCATCGACCTGAGCCAGTTCTTCCAGGTCTTCTTCGAGGAGGCCGGCGAGAACCTGCAGACCATGGAGCAGATGCTGCTCGATCTCGACGTCGACGCTGCCGACGACGAGGAGCTCAACGCGATCTTCCGTTGCGCGCATTCGGTCAAGGGCGGCGCCGCCACCTTCGGCTTCACCGACGTGGCCGAGCTGACCCACCAGATGGAGGCGCTGCTCGACAAGCTGCGCCGCCATGAGCTGGCCCCGACCACGCAGATGGTGGACGTGCTGCTGGCCTCGGGCGATGCGCTGAAGGCGCTGCTGGCCCGCCACCAGGGCCACGGCGCCGATGCGCCCGACACCACCGGACTGAAGCGCACGATCCGGACGCTGTGCGACGGCGGCACGGTGGACACCGCCGGCAGCCCGGCGGCGGCAGCGGCTTGCCCCGCGCCGGCTGCCGCCCCCGCCGCCGACCCCGCCCCCGCCGCGGCGGCGCCGGACGGTGCCGGCGCCGGCAGCCGCCTGCTCGAGCTCACGGTCGGCGCGCTGCCCGACCCCGCCGTGGCCGACAACCTGGTCGAGCTGTTCGACGAGATCGCCGGCCTGGGCAAGATCGAGCCGCTGGACGCCGGCCGCGCGGCCGACGGCATGCGCCGCTTCAGGATCACCACGACCAGCAGCGACAGCGACCTGCTGGACCTGTTCACCTTCCACGTGCCCCGCGAGGCGGTCAGCCTGAAGCCGATGAGCGCCGGCTACGGCTTCTACGACGGCGCCCCGGGGGCCCCGGCGGCCGAGGCCGCGCCGGCCAAGGACCCGGGCTACGGCTTCTTCGACCAGGCGCCGGGCGCGCCCGGCGCCGCCGGCGCCTCCCAGCCCGCCAGCGCGGCGGCGCCCGGCGACGGCGCCCGCCCCGCGACGCCCAAGCCGGCGCCGCCGCGCGCCGAGGCCAGGGCTGCCGCCGCCCCGGAATCGGCCACGCTTCGCGTCTCGGTCGAGAAGGTCGACCAGCTGATCAACCTGGTCGGCGAACTGGTCATCACCCAGGCGATGCTGGCGCAGAACAGCAAGAACCTCGACGCCGGGCTGAACCAGCAGATGAGCTCGGGACTGGCCGACCTGGAGCGCAACACCCGCGACCTGCAGGAAGCGGTGATGTCGATCCGCATGATCCCGATGTCGATGGTCTTCAACCGCTTCCCGCGCATGCTGCGCGACCTGGCGGCCAAGCTGGGCAAGAAGGTCGAACTGGTGACGCTGGGCGAATCGACCGAGCTCGACAAGGGCATGGTCGAGAAGATCACCGACCCGCTGACCCACCTGGTGCGCAACAGCTGCGACCACGGCATCGAGCTGCCGGCCGAGCGGCAGGCCTTGGGCAAGCCCGAACATGGCACGCTGACGCTGGTGGCCAGCCACCAGGGCGGCAGCATCGTGATCGAGGTGCGCGACGACGGCAAGGGGCTGAACCGCCAGAAGCTGCTGCAGAAGGCGCGCGAAAAAGGCATCGACGCGCCCGATTCGCTGACCGACAGCGAGGTCTGGAACCTGATCTTCGCGCCCGGCTTCTCGACCGCCGAGGTCGTCACCGACGTCTCCGGCCGCGGCGTCGGGATGGACGTGGTGAAGAAGAACATCACCGCGCTGGGCGGTTCGGTCGAGATCGACTCGGCCGAGGGCTACGGCATGAGCGTGAAGGTGCGGCTGCCGCTGACGCTGGCGATCATGGACGGCATGAGCGTGGGCGTCGGCGACGAGTGCTACATCCTGCCGCTGGGCTCGGTGGTCGAGTCGTTCCAGGTCAAGCCCGGCATGATCAAGACCATCGGCGGCTCGGGCCGCGTCGTCGAGGTGCGCCAGGAGTACATGCCGGTGATCGACCTCGAGAAGGTCTTCGACGTGCCGCGCTTCGACTTCGAGCATGTCAGCAACATCATGGTGGTGGTCGAGGCCGAGGGCCAGCGCGTCGCGCTGCTGGTCGACGAGCTGCTCGGCCAGCAGCAGGTGGTGGTGAAGAACCTCGAGGCCAACTACCGCAAGGTGCCCGACGTCTCGGGCGCCACGATCATGGGCGACGGCCGCGTCGCGCTGATCCTCGACATCGGCACGCTGGTGCGGCGCAGCCGGCACTGAGACGCCTCCGGCCTGCAGCCCCTCCCCGAATTCGCACGCAACCGAAGTACATCATGAACAGCATCCGATCGCGCCTGATGGCGATCTGCCTCGGCATCTGCCTGCTCTTCGCAGGCGGCCTGGGCGTCTACGCCTGGTTCACGCACGCCGCGCTGAAGCACATCCGCGCCAGCTACGAGGACGATCTCGAGGCCGCCAGCCAGCTGGCCAAGGCGCGGGATGGCATCTGGGCGCTGCGCTGGGGCTTCGCGCAGTACATCGCGCTGGGCGACGCCAACGCCGAGGGCCGGGCCAAGGTTGTCGATGCCGACCCCAGGCAGCACAAGGCCGTGACCGAGGCGCTGGACGCCTATGGCCGCGGCAACCTGCAGGAGGGCGAACGCAAGAACCTGGTCGAGCTGCAGGCCGCGTACAAGCAGTACTACGACGCCCGGGCGCCATGGTTCAAGCTGATGGCCGAGGTCAAGAAGGACGAGGCCGCCGAGCTGCGCGCGCGCACCACCACGCCGTACGGCGCCGCCACCGTGAAGGCGCTGCTGGCGCAGTTCGAGGCACAGAAGAACGCCGGTGCGCAGGGCCTGGCCGACGCCGGACAGGCCGAGTCGCGGCTGCTGGCGCTGCTGGGCACGATGCTGGTCGTGCTTCTGCTGCCGCTGGGCCTGGTGTGGTGGCTGACCGGCCGCCTGGTCGCACCGATCCGTGCAGCCGAGGCCTGTGCCCGAGCCGTGGCCGCCGGCGAACTCGGCGCCCCGGTGCCCGACGGCGGCAACGACGAGGCTGGCCGCGTGCTGGCCGCGCTGCGCGACATGCAGCAATCGCTGCTCAAGGTGGTCGGCCAGGTGCGCTCGGCGTCGGATTCGATCCAGACCGCCAGCGCCGAGATCGCCACCGGCAACACCGACCTCAGCCAGCGCACCGAGCAGACCGCCAGCAACCTGCAGCAGACCGCCGGGTCGATCGAGCAGCTGACCGGCAGCGTGCGCCAGAGCGCGGACGCCGCGGCCCAGGCCAACCAGCTGGCCGCCAACGCCTCGGCCGTCGCCCAGCGCGGCGGCCAGGTCGTCAGCCAGGTCGTCAGCACGATGGACGAGATCAACCACTCGTCGAAGCGCATCGCCGACATCATCGGCACCATCGACGGCATCGCCTTCCAGACCAACATCCTGGCGCTCAATGCCGCGGTGGAAGCCGCCCGCGCCGGTGAACAGGGCCGCGGCTTCGCGGTGGTGGCCAGCGAGGTGCGCAGCCTGGCGCAGCGCAGCGCCGAGGCGGCGCGCGAGATCAAGACCCTGATCGGCGCCAGCGTGGACAAGGTCGAGACCGGCGCACGGCTGGTGCAGGACGCCGGCAGCACGATGGGCGAGATCGTCGCCAGCGTGCAGCGGGTGACCGACATCATCGGCGAGATCAGCGCCGCCACCGCCGAGCAGAGCGGCGGCATCGGTGCGGTCAACGCCGCCGTTGCCAAGCTCGACCAGATGACGCAGCAGAACGCCGCGCTGGTGGAGGAATCGACCGCCGCCGCCGAAAGCCTGCGCGACCAGGCCGGCCGGCTGGCCGGGGTGGTCGGCCATTTCGACCTGGGCAACCTGGGCCATGGCGGAGCGCGCCAGGCCACCGCCACCGCCACCGCCACCGTTGCCGTCACCGCCACCGCGGCCACGCCGCGCCCCGCTGCGCCCAGGGTCGCCACCCCGGCCGCGCACGAACCGGTGCCGCAACGCGCCGCGGCACCCGGATCCAAAGCCCCGGCACCCGCGCTCGAGACTGCCGCTGCCGGCGGCGACTGGGAGTCGTTTTGAGCGCGCGCGCGACCCGCCCCGGGCACGAGGGAGAACCAGCCATGCCCAAAGCCATGGCCTGGATGCGGAGCTTTTCGATCCGCCTGCGCATGCAGGGTGCGATCGCGATGGTGCTGACGCTGCTGATGCTGCTCGGCGCTGCCGGGCTGCAGGGCATTCGCCAGGTCGAGGCGATCGGCGATGCCTTCGTCGCCGGCACCCATGCGGACACGGTGACGCTGGCCGGGCTGCGCACCGCGCTCGGCAACGTCCGCCGCTTCGAGAAGGACCTGCTGATCAACTACGACAGCGCGGCCGAGCACAAGACCTACCGGTCGAAATGGGATGCCGCGCTGGCCGCCACCCGCGACGCCGCCCAGCGGCTCGCGGCATCGCACGACGCCGACGAGGCCGCCGCGGCGCGCCGCATCGCTGAACTGCTGCGGCAGTATGCCGAGGCCGCTGCGCCGGTGCTGCGCCAGATCGAGGTCGGCGGCTTCAACGACGCGCCGGTGGCCAACCGGGCGCTGGGTCCGGCCAAGCAGTTCGCCCACCAGGCCGAGCAGCAGGTCGACGCGGTGCAGGCGGCATTGGACGCGGCCGTCGCCGGCAGCGTCCGGGCCCGCGCGTCGGCGACGGCCCGCGCCTACGCGATGCTCGCCGCCGCGCTGGCACTGGCGATGCTGCTGGTCGTGCCGCTGACGCTGGCCAACCTGCGCTCGATCTGCCGGCCGATCGACCGGGCCCGCCAGCTGGCCGAACGCATCGCCACCGGCGACCTGGCGTCGAACGTCGGCGACAGCGGCCGCGACGAAGCCGCCCAGCTGCTGAACGCGCTGAATGCGATGCAGGATTCGCTGCGCCGCATCGTCGGTCAGGTGCGCCAATCGGCCGAGTCGATCCAGGTCGCCAGCGCCGAGGTCGCCTCGGGCAACACCGACCTGAGCCAGCGCACCGAACAGGCCGCCTCGAACCTGCAGCAGACCGCCGGCTCGGTCGAGCAGCTCACCGCCAACGTGCGACAGAGCGCCGATGCCGCCGCCCAGGCCAACCAGCTCGCGGCCTCGGCCTCGGCGGTGGCGCAGCGCGGCGGCGCGGTCGTCGGCCAGGTCGTCAGCACGATGGACGAGATCAACACCTCGTCACGGCGCATCGCCGACATCATCGGCACGATC
>JAEUOY010000068.1 GCA_016790515.1 Burkholderiaceae bacterium
TAGGTAAAGGAGGAGCCGGCCGCAGGCCGGCGGGGGACACGGAGTCGGCCGGTCACCCGGTGGCCTCGGCCTCGCCCACACGGCGAGTCAGCTTCGATGAGTGCCGTGAAAGCGGCCTGTCGCAACACCGGCAACGAGCCGAGACCCGACCTCGGCGTGGGATCGCCGCGCGGCGTCAGAACCCCGATCCCGGCGTCAGCAGGAACGCCGCCTCCGCGGGCGTGCTCTCGCGCCCGAGTGCTGCGTTGCGGTGCGGGAAGCGGCCGAAGCGCTCGACGATGTCGAGGTGGCGCCGGGCCCATTCGACGAGGTCGGCACGCGCCGGGTCGTCCTGCGCCAGTTGCTCGAACAACTGCACCGAGCTGCGCTGGTGCGACAGGTCTTCGGCATGTTCGAACGGCAGGTAGACGAACTGGCGCTGCACGCTGCCGAGCTGCCGGTCGGCGCCCGAGGAGACCATCGCGCGGGCGATCTGCAGCGCCCGCGGGTCGCCGGCAAAGGCTCGCGCGGTGCCGCGGAACACGTTGCGGGTGAACTGGTCGAGCACGATCACCAGCGCCAGCGCCGGCAGCGGTTCGATCGGCTTGCCGACCCAGTCGTCGAGGCGGCCGGCCAGAGCGTCCTCGATCAGCGCGCCGAAGCGCTGGGCGATCGACGCGTCGAAGGCCGCGTCCTTCGTGAACCAGGCCCGGCGCGGCTGGCCGTGGCCGGGGTCGTCGGCGGGGCCGAACCAGAAGTCGAGCACGGCGATGGCCTCGGTGTGCATGTCAGCGCTCCAGCAGATCCTGGGTGGCGGGATGGCGGCGCATGTGGGCGCGCACGTAGCTGCACACCGGGCGCACCCGCCAGCCTCGGCGGCGGGCCTCGGCCAGCGCGGCGTCGACCAGCCTGGCCGCGATGCCCTGGCCCTGCAGCGCCGGCGGCACCGCGGTGTGCACCAGGTGCATCACGCCGTCGCGCAGCAGGTAGTCGGCCTCGCAGAGGCGGCCGTCGATGTCGGCGCTGAAGCGGCCTGCGGCAGCGTCGTGGTGGATCTCGAACTCGGGCATCGGGGGTCCTCGTCAGCGGCCGAGCGTCTGCCAGAGAAACGCGAACTCCAGCGCCAACATGTCGGCCTTCTGCGCATTGTCGGCGGCACCGGCATGGCCGCCCTCGATGTTCTCGTAGTACAGCGGCGCATGGCCCTGCTCGATCATCCGCGCGGCCATCTTGCGGGCGTGGCCGGGGTGCACGCGGTCGTCGCGGGTCGAGGTGGTGAACAGCACCGGCGGCAGCTTCATGCCGGCGCGGACGTTCTGGTAGGGGCTGTAGCGCGCGATCCAGGCCCATTGCGCCGGATCGTCGGGGTTGCCGTATTCGGCGATCCACGAGGCACCGGCCAGCAGCCGGTGGTAGCGCTGCATGTCCAGCAGCGGCACCCGGCAGTCCACCGCGCCGAACAGCTCGGGCCGCTGCAGCATCACCGCGCCGACCAGCAGGCCGCCGTTGCTGCCGCCCTGGATGCCCAGCTGCCGCGGGTTCGTCACCCGGCGCCCGATCAGGTCCTCGGCGACGGCAGCGAAGTCGTCGAAGCTGCGCTGCTTGTGGGCCTGGGTCGCCGCCTGGTGCCAGGCGGGGCCGAACTCGCCGCCGCCGCGGATGTTGGCCACCACCATCACGCCGCCGTGGTCGAACCAGGCGGTGCCGAAGGCGGGCGAGTACCAGGGCGGCTTGGAGACCTCGAAGCCGCCGTAGCCGTAGAGCAGGGTCGGGTTCAGGCCGTCGGCAGCCGCGCCCTTCGGCCAGACGATGTAGTAGGGCACGCGCGTGCCGTCCGCGGAGATCGCGTGCTGCTGTTCGACGCGCATGCCGACGGCGCTGAAGTACGCCGGCAGCGACTTCAGCGTCTCGAGCCGGTCGCTGCCGGTGTCGCCCAGCATCAGCGAATCGGGGGTCAGGAAATCGGTGTAGGTCAGCAGGAACCGCTCGGCGTGTTCATCGTCGCGCAGCAGCGGGTCGTGCAGCGCCTGGGCAGCGAGCGTGCCCGGGTGCGGGGTGGCGATGTCGCGCCGCAGCCAGCCGCCGGCTGCCGGCCGCCAGGCTTCGAGCCGGCCGGCGACGTTGTCGAGCACTTCGACCAGCACCTGGCTGCGGGTCAGGCTCCAGCCGGCCAGCGAGCGCTTCGCGGTCGGCGCGAACAGCGGCTCGAGCGGCGGCATGCCGGCCGCGTCTTGCGCGCCGAGGATCGCCGCCGCCTCGCCGGCCAGCAGCGATCCCGCCGGCCAGACCCGGCCGCCGACGGGCCAGTCGCTGCGCAGCCGGATCAGCGCGCGCTCGCGCCAGAAGCCGATCTCGGCGTCGCCGGGGATGGCGATCCTGTGCAGCCGGTCGCCGACCCGCAGGAACTGCTCGCTGCGGTAGAAGTCGGTCCAGCGCGCGACCACGGTGCGCTCGAAGCCGGGCGTCGGATCGACCGACACGCTGGCCGAGACGTCCTGCGCCCGGGCCTCGAACACCGTCGCGGCGTCGGCCAGCGGCTGGCCGCGCTGCCAGCGCTTGATGATGCGCGGGTAGCCCGAGTCGGTCAGCGAGCCGGGGCCGAAGTCGGTGCCGACGTAGACCGCATCGGCGCCGTCCCAGGTGATGCTGGTCTTGGCCTCGGGCAACGTGAAGCCGCCCTCGACGAAGGCCTTGCGGCGCAGGTCGAACTCGCGCACCACGCTGGCATCGGCACCGCCGCGCGACAGCTGGACCAGGCAGCGCTCGTAGGCCGGCCCGAGCGCGGTGGCGCCGGCCCAGACCCAGTTCTCGCCCTCGGCGGCGGCCAGCGCGTCGAGGTCGATCACCATTTCCCAGGCCGGCTCGGCCTGTCGATACTCAGCCAGCGTGGTGCGGCGCCACAGCCCGCGCGGATGGCCGGCGTCGCGCCACAGGTTGTACAGCGCGTCGCCGCGTCGCGTGACCGCCGGGATCTTGTCGCTGGCATCGAGGATCGCGCGCAGGCCGTCGCGCATCGCGGCGAAGCGCGGGTGGCGCTCGAGCCGCTCGCGGGTCGCGGCGTTGCGCTCGCGCACCCAGGCCAGCGCACGCTCGCCCTGCACCTCCTCGAGCCAGATCCAGGGGTCGTCGGTCACTGGCCGCCCCGCCACAGCGGCTTCGGCTGCACCTCCACCGACCGTTGGCCGTCGCCGACGTAGACATGGCCGTCCTGGATGCTGAACTGCAGCTGCATCGAGCGCTGCGCCAGGCCGGCCAGCGCCTGGCTCTGCTCGGCCGGCAATTGCCAGACCTCGAGGTTGCGCAGACGGGTGATCTTGCCGGCGATGCCGGCGAACCAGATCGGCGCCGACGCGCTGTAGCAGTACAGCGTGACGCGCCGCGCCTTGCCGCAGGCCCGGGCCAGCCGGCGCTCGTCGGGCTGGCCGACCTCGATCCAGTGCAGCAGCTGGTCCGACAAATCCTTGTGCCAGAGGTCGGGCTCGTCGGCATCGGCCATGCCGCGGGCCAGCTGCAGCATGCCGTGGCGGTCGTCGGCCGGCAGGTTCAGCGCGAAGGCCAGCAGCCGGGCCATCAGCCGTTCCTCGGTCTCGGACGGCTGCAGCGGCACGGTCAGGGCATGGTCGGCGTAGACGTTGCGGTCGATGTCGGCGACCTGCAGCGCGGCCTTGTAGATCGTGGCTTTGAGGGCCATCGGGTGGGGGCTCCGGCTGGGGTGGCGGCGATCCGACACCGAGCGGCACTGTGCCACAGCGACGCCACAATCCAGGCTCCAGGAGAGCGTCGCACGATGTCCGAATCCCTGCCGAGTGCCCTGACCGACCCGCACGCCGCCGATGCCGAGGCCGCGCGTCGCTTCGGACGGCCGCTGACCGGCTGGCGGCTGCGCGCCTACACCATCATCTTCGAGGCCGACACCCGCGCCGGCCGGCTGTTCGACCTGGTGCTGCTGTGGGTCATCCTGGCCAGCGTCGTGGTCGTGATGCTCGACAGCGTCGAGGCCATCAGCGCGCGATGGGGCCGGCTGTTCTCGGTGCTGGAATGGGCCTTCACCGCGCTGTTCACGCTCGAGTACGCGCTGCGGCTGGCCTGCGTGCGGCGGCCGCTGCGCTATGCCCGCAGCTTCTTCGGCGTCATCGACCTGCTGGCGATCGCCCCGACCTACCTGGCGCTGGCGTTCCCGCAGCTGCATGCGCTGATCGACGTGCGGGTGCTGCGGCTGCTGCGCATCTTCCGGGTCCTCAAGCTCACCGCCTATGTCGCCGAGTACGGCGCGCTCGGCCGCGCGCTGTGGGCCAGCCGGCGCAAGGTGGCGGTGTTCCTGGGCTTCGTGCTGCTGGTCGTCACGGTGATGGGCACGCTGATGTACGTGGTCGAGGGTCCGGCCAACGGCTTCACCAGCGTGCCGTCTTCGATCTACTGGGCGATCACGACGATGACCACGGTCGGCTTCGGCGACATCACGCCGAAGACCGACCTCGGCCGGCTGATCGCCAGCCTGATGATGCTGCTGGGCTGGGGCACGCTGGCGGTGCCCACCGGCATCGTCAGCGCCGAGTTCACCGCCCAGCGCCTGGGCCCGCGGGCGCCGACCACGCGCACCTGCCAGGCCTGCCTCAGCGAAGGCCATTCGCCGCAGGCCAACTACTGCCGCGACTGCGGTGCGCCGTTGCCGCCGTATCGGCACGGTTGACGCCCGCGCAGGACCGCCCGGTGCCGACGCCGCCACCGACTCACGCCGAGCCCGCCGGACCCGCGGTGTCGGCCGACGCATCGGTCCGCGCCGATGCCGACGCCCAGCGGCTGCGCGCGCATGCCGCGATCGCGCCGCTGGCGGCGGTGTCCAGCTTGCTGGTGGCCGTGCTGCTGGTCTGGGCGTGCGCGGCGGCGATACCGCCGCAGCGCCTGGCGCTCTGGCTGCTCGCGCTGGCGCCCGCCGTCGCGCTGCGGGCCTGGCTGCCGCTGCGCCAGCACGGCGTTGCCGAGGCCTCGGCGGACGCCGGCCTCGCCGGCCCGGCGCTCTCGCTTCGCCTGCGGCGGTGCCGCTTCGCCGTGCTGCTGCACGGCCTGGTCTGGGGTGCTGTGGCCTGGCTGCCGCCGTCGCTGGACGACCCGGCGCTGCAGGCCACGCTGATCATCCTGCTGCTCGGCCTAGCCGTCGGTGCGATGACGCTGACTCTGTTCGACCTGGCTGCCGCGCTGCTGGTCGCGCTGCCGGTGCTGCTGCCGCTGGCGCTGCGGCTGCTGGCGACGGAGGCGCCGCTGCCCCGGCCCACGCTGGTGGCAGGGACGATCGCCGGGTTGCTGCTGATCGTGTTGACGCTGGCCGGCCGGCGTGTCGAACTGCAGCGCCTGGCGCTGGCCGCCATGCGCCGCGCCGAGCGCCTGGCGCTGCAGCAGAGCGAGGCGTCGCGCCGCGCCGCGGCCGAGCAGCAGCGCATGCTGGCCCTGGTGCTCGAGCGCACCGAGCAGGGCTTCTGGTACATCGACAACGCCTTGCGCACCACCGATGCCAATCCGGCGATGTGCCGCATGCTGGGGGTCGACCACGACCAGCTTGTCGGCCGCAGCATCCACGACTTCGTCGATCCGGCCAACCGGGCGATCTTCGAAGCCCAGGCGCAGCGCCGCGCCGAGGGTCAGGCCGGGGCCTACGAGATCACGCTGCGGCGCGCCGACGGCAGCGCGGTGCACTGCTTCAACAATGCGACCCCGGTGTTCGACAGCCAGGGCCGCAAGACCGGCGCGCTGGGCCTGTTCTCGGACATCAGCGCGCAGAAGCGGTCCGAGCAGGAGATCCGCCGCGCCGGCGAATTGCTGGCGCAGAAGTCGCAGGTGCTCGAGAGGACGCTCGAAAGCCTGTCGCAGGGCGTGCTCAACGTCGACCCCAGCGGGCGCTGCATTGCCTGGAACCAGCGCCTGCTCGAACTGCTGAAGCTGCCGCCCGAACTGATGCTCGGCCAGCCGCGCCTGGCCGACCTGCTGGCCTGGCAGATGGCGCACGACGAGTTCGGCAGCCAGCTCGAGCGGCTGGACGAGACCGGCCGCCAGAGCCTGGGCAAGGCGATCGACGGCATGCCGCTGGCCGAAGGCCACCGGTACCGCCGCACCCGTGCCGACGGCACCGTGCTCGAGGTGGTCTCGCGCTTTGCCGCCGACGGCAGCCTGGTGCGCACCTTCACCGACATCACCGCCAGTGTCGCCGCCGAGGCCGCGCTGGTCGCCGCCCGCGACGAGGCCGAGCGCGAGCGTGAACTCGCCGAGCGCGCCAGCCGCGCCAAGTCCGAGTTCCTCTCGCGCATGTCGCACGAGCTGCGCACGCCGCTGAACGCGATCCTGGGATTCGGCCAGCTGCTGCAGGCCGATGCCGGCGACCCGCTGAGCCCCGGCCAGCGCGAGCGCCTGGACGAGCTGCTGCGCGGCGCACGGCACCTGCTGACACTGATCAACGACGTGCTCGACGTCGCGCGCATCGAGGCCGGCAGCCTGCAGCTGACGCTGGCGCCGGTGGACCTCGTCGATCTGGCGCGGGAGTGCCTGCAGCTGGTGCAGCCGATGGCGCAGGCGCGTGCCGTCGCGCTCGCGCTGCGGTTCGAGCCGGCCTTGCCGGCCTGGCAGGTGATGGCCGATCCGACCCGGCTCAAGCAGGTGCTGCTGAACCTGCTGACCAACGCGATCAAGTACAACCGCGATGCCGGCGAGGTGCGCATCGGTGGCCGCCGCACGGCCGACGGCTTGGTCGTCGAGGTGGCCGACCAGGGCCCCGGCATCCGGGCCGAGCATCAGGCGCGGCTGTTCCAGCCGTTCGAGCGGCTGGACCGGGACGGCACGGTCGAGGGCACCGGCATCGGCCTCGCGCTCAGCCGCAGCCTGGTCGAGCTGATGCACGGCGAGATCGGCGTGCGCAGCGCGCCCGGGGCAGGCAGCGTGTTCTGGGTGCGGCTGCCGGACGCTGCCGCGGCGGTCGCGGCGCCGCTGCCGGACGCGCCGGCCATGCCTTCGGGCACGCCGGGCCGCCGCTGCGAGGTGCTCTACATCGAGGACAACGCGGTCAACCAGCTGCTGATGCAGGGCATGCTGGCGCACCGGCCGAACATCGCGCTGCGCCTGGCCGCGCATCCCGAGGAAGGTCTGGCGATGGCGGCCGCGCAGCTTCCCGACCTGGTGCTGCTGGACATCCAGCTGCCCGGCTTCGACGGTTTCGAAGTACTGCGCCGGCTGCGCGAGCTGCCGGCGCTGCGGTACACGCCGGTCATCGCGGTCAGCGCCAACGCGATGCCCGACGACCTGGCCGCGGCCCGTCGCGCCGGTTTCGCCGACTACCTGACCAAGCCGCTGGAGATGAACCGCCTGCTGGCCCTGGTCGACCGGGCCCTGGGCTGAGCGTGCGCGAGTCTTCCGATCGAGCCCGCTCGACGATCCAGCAGCCGCCGCCCGGGCACGCCCGGGACACTCACGTGCCCTGGCTCAGGTCGGCTGGTAGCTCAGCCGAACGTAGATCGGCGCATAGGCCTCGGCCTGGGTGATCTCGAGCAGGTGCTCGCGCGACAGTTCGAGCAGCGCGAGGAAGGTCACCACCAGCACCGGGGTGCCGCGCGACGGGTCGAACAGCTCGTGGAACTCGACGAAGCGCCGGCCGCCGAGCCGCCGCAGCACGATGCTCATGTGCTCGCGCACCGACAGCTGTTCGCGGCTGATGCGGTGGTGCTGGGTCAGCCTGGCGCGCTTGAGGATGTCGGCCCAGGCCTCCTGCAGGTCGGCGACCGAGACGTCGGGAAAGCGCGGCTTCAGGCTCTGCTCGATGTGCACCTGGGCGCGCAGGAAATCGCGGCCGATCACCGGCAACTGGTCGAGCCGCGCCGCGGCGAGCTTGATCTGCTCGTATTCCAGCAGCCGGCGCACCAGTTCGGCACGCGGGTCGGTACCCTCGCCGCCATCGTCGGTCCTGCGCGGCGGCAGCAGCATGCGCGACTTGATCTCGATCAGCATCGCCGCCATCAGCAGGTACTCGCTGGCCAGCTCCAGGTTGCGCTGGCGGATCTGGTCGACATAGGCCAGGTACTGGCGCGTCACGTCGGCCAGCGGGATGTCGAGGATGTTGAAGTTCTGCTTGCGGATCAGGTAGAGCAGCAGGTCCAGCGGGCCCTCGAAGGCCTCGAGGAAGACCTCCAGCGCATCGGGCGGGATGTACAGGTCGGTCGGCAACCGGAACAGCGGCTCGCCGTACAGCCGCGCCAGCGCCACCTGGTCGACCGGGCGGGCGTCGGCGCCGGCGTCGGCCAGCGGCGCATCGGCGGCGTCGCCCGGCAACGTCGCCGGCGGGCCCATCGGCGGCGCTCAGCGCGTCCTGGGCCGCGAGAAATAGACGTAGGGGCTCTGCGGCACCTTGGCGTCCTCGTACTCGGCCTGGGCGCCGCGGTCGATCTGCCTGTCCCACAGCAGCGCCCGGCCGGCGCGCTGCTCGGCCTCGAGCGTGGGCTTCTTCGCCTTCAGTTCGTCGATGAACTTGGTGACGTCGGATTGGTAGGGCTTCCAGAAGAACGGCATGGCTGGGGTGCTGGTCGCTAGGGGACAACCCGCAAGTCTAAGCCAGGCGATGCTGCCTGCTGGCGCCGGAGGCCGCCGACGTGGCAGGATGTGCCGCATGTCGGCCGAAGTCGAACTGAAGTTCCGCGTCCCGCCAGCGCGGCTGCCAGCGCTGCGGCGGGCGGTGGCGACCCGCGCCGCCCAGGTCCTGCCGCTGGCCGCGGTGTATTTCGACACCCCCGGCGAGCTCCTGGCCCAGGCCCGCCTGGCACTGCGCCTGCGCCGCGAGGGCGATCGCTGGGTGCAGACCTTGAAGGCCGAAGGCGCCAGCGCGATGCAGCGGCTCGAGCACAACGCCGAGCTGCCGGTCGGCGGTGCGGCCAGGCGCCGGCCGACGCTCGAGCTGTCGCGCCACGACGGCAGCGCCGCCGGGCAGGTGCTGCGCGAGGTACTGACCGCCGCCCGCGACGAGCCCCTGCTCGAGCGCTACGCCACCGAAGTGCAGCGCACGCGGCGCGTGCTGCAAGCCGGCGACGCCCGCATCGAGCTGGCGCTGGATGAAGGCCAGATCCGCGCCGGCCGGCACAGGCTGCCGATCTGCGAGGTCGAGTTCGAGCTGCTGCAGGGCACGCCGCAGGCGCTGCTGGCGGTGGCCGCGCAATGGGCCGAGCGCTTCGGCCTGGTGCTCGACGTGCGCAGCAAGAGCGAGCGCGGCCACGCGCTGGCCGCCGGCCGCCTCGCCAGCCCGCCCGCCAAGGCGCGGCCGCTGCGGCTGGGCGCCGGCGACCGCCCGGCCGAGGCGCGCGCAGCGATGCTGGCCCATGCGCTCGGCCAGGCGCTGGCCAACGCCAGCCAGATCGCCGACGGCCCCAGCGAGCCGGAGCACCTGCACCAGCTGCGCGTCGGCCTGCGCCGGATGCGCAGCCTGCTGCGCGTCTATGGCGGGCTGTCGTCGCCGCTGGAGCCGACGCTGGCGCCGGAGCTGGCCGCGCTGTTCGACCAGCTGGGGGCGGCGCGCGACCTCGACGCGATGGCCGAATGGCTGTGGCCGCTGCTGCGCGCCGCCGACGCGCCCTGGCTGCCCGGGCCTGACGAGGTGGCCAGGCTGGCCGAAGTGGCCGGAGGGGCGGCCCCGGTCGACGTGACGGCCTTGCTGCGCTCGCCGGCGACCCAGCGGCTCTGGCTGTCGGCGCTGGCCGCCTGCCAGAGCGCGCCGGACGAGCCGGCGGTGGCGGCGCCGCCGCTGCGCGAGCTGCTGAGCGGGCCGCTGCAGCAGCTGATGCGCCAGGTGCGCAAGGATGCAGGGCGCTTCGCGACGCTGGAGGACGAACGCCGCCACCGCCTGCGGCGGCGGATCAAGCGGCTGCGCTATGCGGCCGAGGCCGCGGCCCCGCTGTGGCCGGCGAAGCCGGTGGCCAGGACGCTGCGCGCGCTGGCGGCGGCCCAGGAGCCGCTGGGCGCCTACAACGACACCGTCGTCGCGATCGAGCACTTCCGCCGCCTCGCCGAGCGCGACGGCCGCGCCTGGTTCGTCGTCGGCTGGCTCAGCGCCCGCCGCGACGCGCTGACGGCGCCCTGCGCCGGGGCGCTGGCCCGGCTGGCCAGGCAGCGCGGTTTCTGGCAGGCGCGCTAGGCCGTGGCCAGCCCGGGATCGCGCTTCAGGCCGCCGCCTGCACCGCCGCCTCGACGTTCGGCACGATGTTCTCGGGCCCCAGCTCGGCCTCGAAGCCCGAACGGCGGATCAGCCCCAGCGGCTGCGGGTTGACGTTGGCCAGCACCAGCGCCACGTCCTGGCGCGCGAGCGTGCGGTGCAGCTGCTCGAGCGCGTCGATGCCCGAGGTGTCCATCGAGATCAGCCGGTGCATCTCCAGCACCACGCAGCGGGTGTCGGCGCCCAGCTGGCCGGGCAGCGCCTCGATCTTGCCGACCGCGCCGAAGAACAGCGAGCCGAACAGCTCGAACACCGCGACGCCCGGCGGCAGGTCGCCCTCGGCGCTGTGCCCGGGGTGGGGCTTGACCGAGAACAGCGTGCTCATCCGGTAGATGAAGAAGCCGCAGGCCAGCAGCAGGCCGACCTCCACCGCCACCGTGAGGTCGAACACCACGGTCATCACGAAGGTGCCCAGCAGCGTGGTCCGGTAGGGCAGCAGGAAGCGCTTCAGGCGGGCGAATTCGCGCCATTCGCCCATGTTCCAGGCGACGAACAGCAGGATGCCGGCCAGCGCGGCCAGCGGCACATGCTCGGCCAGCGGTGCCGCCGCCAGCACGATCGCCAGCAGCGTCAGCGCGTGCACGATGCCGGCGATCGGCGTGCCGGCGCCGGCACGCACGTTGGTCACGGTGCGGGCGATCGTGCCGGTGGCCGGGATGCCGCCGAAGAACGGCGTCACCAGGTTGGCCACGCCCTGGGCCATCAGTTCCTGGTTCGGATCGTGGCGCCGGTGCTGCGGCGCCATGTTGTCGGCCACCCGGGCGCACAGCAGGCTCTCGATCGCCCCCAGCAGCGCGATCGTGATCGTCGGGATCACCAACTGCTTGGCGGTGGCCCAGCTGAACTCGGGCAGCGTGAACGCCGGCAGCGCCTGCGGGATGCCGCCGAAGCGCGAGCCGATGGTCTCGACCGGCAGCTTCAGCACCACCACCGCCAGCGTGGCCAGCACCAGCACCACGACGGTGCCCGGCACATGCGCCGCCCAGCGCCGCAGGTGCGGCAGCACGCCCTTCGGCGCCACCGGCATCGTGTAGCTCTTGGGCCACAGCACCACCAGCGCCAGGCAGGCCAGTCCGATCCCGAACGCCGCCGGGTTGAAGCTGTGCAGGTTCGTGGCCAGCACCTCGATCTGGGCGAAGAAATCCCCCGGCATCTTCTCGATGTTCAGGCCCAGCAGGTCCTTCAGCTGGCTCAGCCCGATCAGCACCGCAATGCCGTTGGTGAAGCCGATGACGATCGACACCGGGATGTAGCGCACCAGCGCGCCCAGCTTCAGCAGCCCCATCAGCACCAGCAGCACGCCGGCCAGCGAGGTGGCGATCAGCAGGTTGGCCAGGCCGTAGCGCTCGACGATGCCGTAGACGATCACGATGAAGGCGCCGGCCGGCCCGCCGATCTGCACCTGCGAGCCGCCCAGCGCCGAGATCAGCAGGCCGGCGATGATCGCGGTGAAGATGCCGGCCTCGGGCTTGACGCCCGAGGCGATCGCGAAGGCCATCGCCAGCGGCAGCGCGACGATGCCCACGGTGAGGCCGGCGCCGACGTCGGCGAGGAATCTCGGGCGCGAGTAGTCCGTCAGCGCGTCGAGCAGACGCGGGCGGAAGCGGTGGATCGTGACAGGCAAAGGCATGCGGGCTCCAGGGACGTGACGGGGCAGGAGAGGCCGTCGTCCGGTGGGCCGCAGTGGTGGATGCGCGCGATGTAGCGCCGCCGCGCCGACATCAGCGCGACGCGGGGGCCGGCATTCATTCGACCTGGCATCGGTCGATCATGCCACCATCGGCCGGCCGCGCCGCCGCGGCATCACGAGTTGGGCCCCGGGACCAGCCGCGGATCGGTCGACATCGGGTTCCAGATCGGCGTGAAGGCGAACGGCCGTTCGCGCACCTGCGGCTGCACCCGCACCCGCACCGCATGCATCCGCGGCTCGCCGAACACCTCCAGCCGCCACAGGTTGGCGATCGGCTGGCCGCGGCGGTTGTAGAACGGCTGGTCGGTGCGGTAGCGGTGAAAGTCGCCGTGCACCAGCAGCACCGGGATCGGCGCGGCCTCGGCCAAGGGCAGCAGCACGCTGCCGATGCTGGCGAACGGGCGCCGCACGACGCCGCGGTCGCGCTGGTCCAGGTAGGGATAGACCATGGCCTCGGCCTGCGTCGCCAGCACCAGCGCGCGGGCGCGCTGCCGGTGGGCCAGCGCGAAGGCCTCGCGGATCCAGGCGGCGTTGGCGGCTTCGCGGGCCCCGGCCTCGGCACGCACCGCGGGCGCCGGTCCGTCGTAGCCGTTGTACGCGCCGACGGTGTGGAAGGTGGCAAAGACCACCCCCCGGTGCAGCCAGCGCTGGTTCTCGCGGTAGCGGGCGAAAGCCGGCATCTGCTCGCTCTGGCGCTGCAGCGCGATCGGCCGCTGCCCCAGCGACTGCGCTCTCGCGAAGAAGCGCTCGCGCAGCGCCTGCAGCCGCTCCAGCGGGTCGTCGCCGCGGCGGTGGCAGTCGAACCAGTCGTTGTCGCCCGGGGTGTAGACCAATGCGCCGGCGAACCGCTGGAAGTTCGACCACTGGCGCTGGTATTCGTCGTCGTCGCAGGATGCCAGGCCGTCCTTGAAGTCGCCGACGTGGATCGAGAAGGCCGGCGCGGCATCGTTGATCATGCCGATCAGGTGCCGGTACGACGGCCCGGCCATCGCGTCGGGCCCGTAGGGCATGTCGCCCAGCGCGACGAACTCGAAGGCATCGCCGTCGGCGGAGGGCTCGGCTTGCGCCGCGGCCTGCGCCCAGCCGCCGCCGGCCCAGGCGCCCAGCGCGGCCAGCGCGCGAAGCGCGCCGCGGCGGCAGATCGGCATGCCCGCGTTCAACGCACCCGCATGCCCGGCAGGGCGCCGGCGTGGGGTTCCAGCACGAACAGGCCGGGTTCGGCCCTCTCGCCGGCATGGCTGGCAGCCAGCACCATGCCCTCGCTGAGCCCGAACTTCATCTTGCGCGGCGCCAGGTTGGCGACCATCACGGTCAGCTTGCCGACCAGCTGCTCGGGTGCATAGGCGCTGCGGATGCCGGAGAAGACGTTGCGCATCCGCCCTTCGCCGACGTCCAGCGTCAGCTGCAGCAGCTTGCTGCTGCCCTCGACCGCCTTGGCGTCGACGATCCTGGCGATGCGCAGGTCGACCTGGGCAAAGGCCTCGATGCCGATCTCGGGCGCGATCGCCTCGCCGCCCGGCAGGGCCGGCGCGGGCGCGGCCGGCGGCGCCAGCAGCGCCTCGACCTTGGCCGCGTCGACGCGCTGCATCAGGTGCTGGTAGGGCGCGATCGCGTGGCGGCCGAGCGAGCGCCCTGCATCGGCGAACTGCAGCGGCGCCACCTGCAGGAAGGCCTCGACCTGGGCGGCCAGCGCCGGCAGGATCGGCTTGAGGTAGATCGTCAGCAGCCGGAAGGCCTCGATGCAGACCGAGCAGACATCGTGCAGCAGCGCATCCTGGCCAGGCTGCTTCGCCAGTTCCCAGGGCTTGTGCTGGTCGACGTATCCGTTGACCCGGTCGGCCAGGGCCATGATCTCGCGCACCGCCTTGCCGAACTCGCGTGTCTCGTACAGCTCCTCGACCGTCGCGCGGTGCGCGCGCAGCGCGTCGAGCAGGCTGCGGCCCTCGACGCCCAGGTCGGCCGACAGCAGCCCGCCGAAGCGCTTGCCGAGGAAGCCGGCGGCGCGGCTGGCGATGTTGATGTACTTGCCGACCAGGTCGGCGTTGACGCGGGCGATGAAATCCTCGGGGTTGAAGTCGATGTCCTCGACCCGGCCGTTGAGCTTGGCGGCGATGTAGTAGCGCAGCCACTCGGGGTTCAGCCCCAGCTCGAGGTAGCGCAGCGGGCTGATGCCGGTGCCGCGGCTCTTGCTCATCTTGTCGTTGTTGACGGTCAGGAAGCCGTGCACGTGGATGTGGTCGGGCACCTTGCGGCCGCTGAAATGCAGCGTCGCCGGCCAGAACAGCGTGTGGAAGGTGACGATGTCCTTGCCGATGAAGTGCACCTGCTCCAGGTCGGGCTGGGCCAGGTAGGCATCGCAGGCGGCGTCGTCGAGCCCGCGCCTGGCGAACAGGTTGTACAGCGAGGCCAGGTAGCCGATCGGCGCGTCGAGCCAGACGTAGAAGTACTTGCCCGGCGCGTCGGGAATCTCGATGCCGAAGTAGGGCGCGTCGCGGCTGATGTCCCAGTCGCCGAGGCCCGACTTGCCGGATTCGTCGCGGCTGAACCATTCCTTGACCTTGTTCGCCACCTCGGGCTGCAGCCTGCCGTCCTGGGTCCAGCGTTCGAGGAAGTCGACGCAGCGCGGGTCGCTCAGGCGGAAGAAGTAGTGCTCGCTGCTCTTCAGCACCGGCGTCGCGCCGGACAGCGCCGAGTACGGGTTCAACAGGTCGGTGGGCGCATAGACCGCGCCGCAGGCCTCGCAGTTGTCGCCGTACTGGTCCCTGGTGCCGCATTTCGGGCACTCGCCCTTGATGAAGCGGTCGGGCAGGAACATGCCCTTGTCGGGGTCGAAGAACTGCTCGATCGTGCGCACGTCGATCAGCTCGTTCTTGCGCAGCGCGCGGTAGATGTCCTGCGCGAGGCGGTGGTTCTCGGGGCCGTCGGTCGAATGCCAGTTGTCGAAGGCGATGTGGAAGCCGTCGAGGTACTGCGCGCGGCCGGCGGCGATCGTCGCGACGAACTGCTGCGGCGTCATGCCGGCCTTCTCGGCGGCGATCATGATCGGCGCGCCGTGGGCGTCGTCGGCGCAGACGAAGTTGACCTCGGCGCCCTTCATGCGCTGCGCCCGCACCCAGGTGTCGGCCTGGATGTACTCCATCATGTGGCCGATGTGGAAGGCCGCGTTGGCGTAGGGCAGGGCGGTGGTGACGAAGAGCTTGCGGGGCATGGCGGCATCCTGGGCGGGCAGCCCGCAATTCTAGGAGGCGCCCCGCGCCGCGACCCTGCCCCGAAGTCGGCGGGGCCGCTCCGCTAGACTCGCGGCCACGCTTCCGGCCTGCGTCGCACCCTGTTGGTGCCGCGGCCGCCGATTCCCCAACCGCATCCGCCACCATGTCCGCCGTGACCGAAGCCCCGCTGCTCGAAGCCCTGAAGGCAATCGTCGACCCCCACACCGGCCGCGACTTCGTCAGCACCCGGCAGCTGAAGAACCTGAAGATCGAGGGCGGCGACGTGGCCTTCGACGTCGAGCTGGGCTACCCGGCCAAGAGCCAGTTCGCGGCGCTGCGGCGCCAGTTCATCGAGGCCGCGCGCAGGCTGCCGGGCGTCGGCAACGTCAGCGTCAACGTCACGAGCAGGATCACCGCGCATGCGGTGCAGCGCGGCGTGCAGCTGCTGCCGGGGGTCAAGAACATCATCGCGGTGGCCTCGGGCAAGGGCGGCGTGGGCAAGAGCACCACCGCGGTCAACCTGGCGCTGGCGCTGGCCGCCGAGGGCGCGACGGTGGGCGTGCTCGACGCCGACATCTACGGCCCCAGCCAGCCGATGATGCTGGGCGTCAGCGGCCGGCCCGAGAGCCTGGACGGCCAGACGATGGAGCCGATGCGCGGCCACGGCCTGCAGGTGGCGTCGATCGGCTTCCTGGTCGACGCCGACCAGGCGATGATCTGGCGCGGCCCGATGGCCACCCAGGCGCTCGACCAGCTGCTGCGCCAGACGAACTGGAAGGACGTCGACTACCTGATCGTCGACATGCCGCCGGGCACCGGCGACATCCAGCTCACGCTGAGCCAGCGGGTGCCGATCACCGGCGCGATCATCGTGACCACGCCGCAGGACATCGCGCTGCTCGACGCGAAGAAGGGCCTGTCGATGTTCGAGAAGGTCGGCGTGCCGATCCTCGGGCTGGTCGAGAACATGGCGGTGCACGTCTGCTCGAAATGCGGCCATGTCGAGCACATCTTCGGCGCCGAGGGCGGCAGGAAGATGGCCGCGCAGTACGGGCTGGACTACCTGGGCGCGCTGCCGCTGGACATCCGCATCCGCGAGCAGGCCGACTCGGGCCAGCCCACCGTGGTGGCCGACCCCGACGGCGAGATCGCCGGCATCTACAAGGCGATGGCCCGGCTGGTCGCGGTGAAGATCGCCGAGAAGGCCAAGGACTTCTCGAGCAAGTTCCCGACGATCAAGGTCAGCAAGGACACCTGACCCTGCTCAGGCCGCGCTGGCGGCTTCCCAGGGCGGTGCGTCGTTGGCGGCGGCGCCCACCGCCGGCGTGACCGGAGCCGGCGAACCGACCGTCTGCTCACCGCCCAGCGCCTCGATCAGCTCGTCGATCATCGGCGCCAGTTCGCCGGTGGCGATCGCCGCGTCGGCATCGAAGCCCTCGTCGCCCGGCTGCTGCGGCCGGCCGTCGAACACGCCGTCGAGGAAGGCGATCTTCTTCAGCTGCAGCCCTTCGGTCAGCGTGAAGGACACCCGGTCGCGCCAGGTCAGCGCCAGCCGGGTCGGCTGCTTGCCGGCGGCGATGTGCTCGCGAATCTCGGGCAGGTCCAGCGCGTGGC
Source organism: Burkholderiaceae bacterium (assembly GCA_016790515.1). Classification (GTDB taxonomy): domain Bacteria; phylum Pseudomonadota; class Gammaproteobacteria; order Burkholderiales; family Burkholderiaceae_C; genus Pseudaquabacterium. Next base: position 16,727 of record JAEUOY010000068.1, read on the forward strand.
GGGCGTAGCGCACCACCGGCTTCTCGCCGTCGGCGGCCTTCAGCTCGCAGTCGCGGTCGATCGTGAAGCCGGCCGGCGGCTCGCCCGACACCAGCCAATCGGCCATCGCCGCGGCGGGTGACACCGCGGTGTTGATCGCCTGCGCCGACAGCCCCGGCAGCGCCGAGGTCAGCGCGGTCAGCGCCTCGTCGGCGCGGCGCGCGCTGCCGGCGTCGATGACCAGCAGGCGCTCGGCCGGCGCGATCCAGACCCGGATCGCCGCGCGCTTGCTGAAGGCCATCGGCAGCAGGTCGAGCAGCGCCTGGTCCTTCAGCTCGCGGGTCTCCTTCTTGCCGGGCTTGCGGCCGGTCTGCTGCTCGATGCGCGCGGCCAGCGCCTCGACCTGGCGCCTGACCACGTCGCCCGGCACGACCTTGGCTTCGACCATCAGCTGCAGCAGCCACTGGCCGTCGATGGCCTCGACCAGCGCGCCATGCGCCTCGCCGCGCGGCGGCACCCAGCCGACCGACACCGGCTGGGTCGCGCCGCACTCGGCAAAGCGGGCGCCCTCCAGCGCCGGCTCGATCTCGGCCACGCTGGCCGACCAGTCCGGCGCCAGCCGGTACACCATCAGGTTCTTGAACACGCAGGGCTCTCGCTCGGGCAAAGCCGGCGATTGTGCCTGCGCGGCGACCTGCGCCCGGTCAGGCCGCCGCGGCGGCCGCCTGCGCCAGCGGCGTGCGCATCAGGTGGTCGAACGCCCCGAGCGCGGCCTTCGCGCCGTCGCCGACGGCGATCACGATCTGCTTGAACGGCACGGTGGTCACGTCGCCGGCAGCGTAGACGCCCGGCAGGTGGGTCGCGCCCTTGGCGTCGACGACGATCTCGCCGTGGCGGCTGAGCTCCAGCGTGCCCTTCAGCCATTCGGTGTTGGGCACCAGGCCGATCTGCACGAACACGCCTTCGAGCGGCAGGTGGTGCTCTTCACCGCTGGCCCGGTCGGTGTAGTCCAGGCCGTTGACCTTGCTGCCGTCGCCGCTGATGGCGGTGGTCTGCGCGCCGGTGCGGACCGTCACGTTCGGCAGGCTCTTCAGCTTGGCGACCAGCACCGCGTCGGCGCGCAGCGCGTCGGCAAACTCCAGCAGCGTGACCTCGGCGACGATGCCGGCCAGGTCGATCGCCGCCTCGACGCCCGAGTTGCCGCCGCCGATCACCGCGACGCGCTTGCCCTTGAACAGCGGGCCGTCGCAGTGCGGGCAGTAGGCCACGCCCTTGTTGCGGTACTGCTGTTCGCCCGGCACGTTCACCTCGCGCCAGCGTGCGCCGGTGGCAAGGATCACGCTGCGCGCTTTCATCACCGCGCCGTTGTCGAGCTTCACCTGTACCAGGCCGCCCGGCTGCTCGGCCGGGATCAGCGCCGCGGCGCGCTGGCCGTTCCAGATGTCGACCTCGTACTGGCGCACATGCTGTTCCAGCGCCTGAGCGAACTTCGGGCCGTCGGTCTCGAGCACCGAGATGTAGTTCTCGATCGCCAGCGTGTCCAGCGTCTGGCCGCCGAAGCGCTCGGCCACGACCCCCGTGCGGATGCCCTTGCGCGCCGCATACACCGCGGCCGCCGCGCCGGCCGGGCCGCCGCCGACGATCAGCATGTCGTAGGGCGCCTCGGCGGCGAGCCGGGCTGCGTCGCGCGCTGTCGCGCCGGTGTCGAGCCTGGCGAGGATCTCTTCCACGCCCATGCGGCCCGAACCGAAGACCTGGCCGTTCATGAACACCGTCGGCACGGCCATGATCTCGCGCTGCGTCACTTCGTCCTGGAACAGCGCGCCATCGATCGTCACGACGCTGATGTTCGGGTTCAGCACCGCCAGCAGGTTCAGCGCCTGCACCACGTCGGGGCAGTTGTGGCAGCTCAGGGACATGTAGACCTCGAACTGCGCCTTGCCGGTCAGCGCCCGGGCCTGCGCCATCACCGCAGGCTCGACCTTGGGCGGGTGGCCGCCGGCCTGCAGCAGCGCCAGCACCAGCGAGCTGAATTCGTGGCCCAGCGGGATGCCGGCGAAGCGGATGCGCGCCGGCTCGCCGGGCTGGCCGATCGTGAACGAGGGCGTGCGCTCGCCGTCGTCGCGCTGGCTCAGGCTGACCAGCGGGTTCAGGTTCGCGATGTCCTGCAGCAGGCTCATCAGTTCCTGCGACCTGGCACTGTCGTCGACCGAAGCCACCAGTTCGATGGGCCGCTGCAGGCGCTCGAGGTAGCTCTTCAACTGGGTCTTGAGGGCGGGGTCCAACATGGTGATTTCCATTGACGGCAGGGCCCTGCCAGCCCGGGCCTGTTCCAGGCCCGGGGGAGGGTGCTGCGGGTGGGTTCGGGTCGCCCCGCCGGCTGCTGCGGCGGGGCGGTTCGGTCGGGGATCAGATCTTGCCGACGAGGTCCAGCGAGGGCGTCAGCGTCGCGGCGCCTTCGTTCCACTTGGCCGGGCAGACCTGGCCGGGGTTCTTCGCGATGTACTGCGCGGCGCTGATCTTGCGCAGCAGTTCCTTCGCGTCGCGGGCGATGCCGTTGTCGTGGATCTCGCAGGCCTTGATCACGCCTTCGGGGTTGATCACGAACGAGCCGCGCAGCGCCAGGCCTTCGTCCTCGATGTGCACGCCGAACATGCGCGTCAGCCGGTGCGCCGGGTCGCCGACCAGCGCGAACCTGGCCTTGCCGACCGCCGGCGAGGTCTCGTGCCACACCTTGTGCGCGAAGTGCGTGTCGGTGGTGATCACGTAGACGGCGACTTCACGCTGCCTGAACTCGGCGTGGTTGTCGGCCAGGTCCTCGACCTCGGTCGGGCAGTTGAAGGTGAACGCGGCGGGCATGAAGACGAAGGCCGACCACTGGCCCTTCAGCGTCTGCTCGGTCACTTCGACGAACTTGCCGTTCTGGAAGGCCTGGACCTTGAAGGGCTGGACCTGGGTGTTGATCAGGGACATGAAAGGCTCCTTGGGAGGGTTGAAAAGCTGCGACGGAACGAATGTTAGGTGCGGTGCAGCATTGCGTGGGTTGATTGATAAAATGATGACGATCGTCATTTGCTATCGATTCGTGCAGGCAGCCCAGGCCCCCAGGTGACAGGCCGACGCCGCGGCGGCCGTTAGGCTCGCGGATCCCGACGCCCACCCCCGTTCCGCCGATGACCGCAGCGCTGCCCCCCACCGTCGTGCCCCGCCCCGCCGCCACCACGCTGATCGTGCGCGACGGCCCCCAGGGGCTCGAGGTGCTGATGGTGCGGCGCTCGCTGCAGGCCAGCTTCATGCCCGGCGCCTATGTGTTCCCGGGTGGCGCGGTCGATGCAGCCGACGGCTCGCCCGAGCACCGCGCATTGCTCGACGAGCCGGCCGGGCGGCTGCTGCAGCGCATCGGCGACGTCACCGAAGTGGGCGAGGCGGCGCTGGCCCATGCGGTGGCGGCGCTGCGCGAATGCTTCGAGGAATGCGGCCTGTGGCTGGGCGCGCCCGACCACCATGGCCCGGCTGGCGGCTGGGCGGCGCTGCGCGCGCGGCTGCATGGCGGTGCGACGATGGCCGCGCTGGCGCCCGAGGCCGCGCTCCCGCTGGCCACCAGCGCACTGCAGCCGTGGAGCCGCTGGGTCACGCCGGCGGGCCTGCCCAAGCGATTCGACACGCTGTTCTTCGTCACCCGCGCGCCGGCCGGCCAGGTGCCCGAGGTCGATGCCGGAGAGACCACCACGCTGGCCTGGGTGAACCCGCCGGCGGCGCTCGAGGCCCGCTCGCGCGGCGAGTTTCCGATGGAGTTCGCCACCGTCGCCACCGTCGAGTCACTGCGGCCGTTCGCGAACGTCGCCGCGCTGCTGGCGCATGCCGCGGCACAGACCCGGCTGCCGGCGCTGCACCCGCGCGTGATCTTCGGCGCCGACGGGCGCATCAGCGGCGTACTGCTGCCCGGCCAGCCCGGCTACGACCAGGCGCACCAGGGCTGAGGTCCGCCTGCGCGCTTCGGCAGGCTATTCGTCGTCGCCGCGCGCCTGCCGCTGCGCCAGCCCCGGCACCGCGCCCAGCGCCGCGGCCCAGGTGCGGTGCGGGATGTGGCTGCGCAGCCGGCCGATCGCGCAGCGCAGCAGCGCGGCGGGCAGTTCATGGCCGACGCCCGACGCGATGTCGATCGTCGCGTCGCCGTGCAGCGCGGCCAGCCGTTGCATCGCCAGTCGCGCCTGGGCGGCCGGGATCACGGCGTCGTCGGCGCCGTGGAAGAAATGCAGCGTGGTCTGCGCCAGCGCGCGCTCGGGCAGCGTCGCATAGCGGCCCGCGAAGCTGAGCACCCGGCCGGCCAGCCCGTCGTGCAGCTGTGCCAGTTCGAGCGCAACCACCGCGCCCTGCGAGAAGCCGACCAGCGCGGTGGCCGCCGGCCCGACGCCGGTGGCGGCCTGTGCGGCGCGCACCCAGCCGGCCAGCCGCGGCAGCACCGCGGCCACCCTCGCCGGGCGGTTGGCGTCGCTCAGCGGGCCGTCGGCGCCGCGCATCGCGAACCACTGGCGGCCGGCCGGCGCGCCGTCGTCCAGACCCTCGGCCGCCTCGAAACCCTCGGGCGCCAGCAGCGCGGCCTGCGGGAACTCGACGCGCAGCGCCTGCGCCAGCGGGGCCATCGCCGCGGCGCCGGCGCCCCAGCCGTGCAGCAGGATCATCAGCTGCTCGGCCCGGCCGGCGGCCGGCAGCCATTGCAGCGTGTCGGGCAGCAGCGGGGCGGCGCGCGGGGTCATCGCGGCATTCTCGGCCCGCGCCGAGGGTCAGTGGAAATCCCGGCTCTTGCTGACCAGCCCCTGCAGCAGCGCCGAGTGGTCGACCAGCTTCTGCGCGATCAGGTGCCGCACCTCGCCCTCACGCTGCCAGATGCCGTAGACCGTCAGCAGCGTCGCCGCCAGCAGCGGCTTGCGCTGCTGTTCGGCCACCTTCGGCCAGACGATCACGTTGACCGCGCCGGTCTCGTCCTCGAGCGTGACGAAGACGACGCCCTTGGCCGTCTCGGGCCGCTGGCGGTGCGTGACCAGGCCCGAGGCCCGCGCCAGCTGGCCGTGCCGGCACAACGCCAGCACGGCAGCCGGCTGCACCTTGAACGCGGCCAGCTCGCTGCGCAGCAGCGCCAGCGGGTGGGCGCTGAGCGACAGCCCGGTGCTGCGGTAATCGGCCAGCAGCGCCTCGCCGGCGCTCGGCGGCAGCAGCTCGGCCGCCGATTCGCGGGTGCGGGTGGCCTGCAGCATCGGCGTGGCCCGGGTGTCGACGCCGCGCACGCCCCAGGCCGCCTGGTGGCGGTGGCCGACCAGCGGCGCCAGCGCGTCGCCCTGGGCCAGCAGCTGCAGCGCCCGGGCGTCGAGCTGCGCGCGGCGCGCCAGGTCCTCGACGCCGGCGAAGGCCTGGCCGGCCGGCAGCGCATCGCGGGCGGCGACCAGCCGGCGGGCATCGGCCTCGGCCAGGCCGATCAGGCGGTTGAAGCCCAGCCGCACCGGGCGCAGGCCCGGCCCGGCGTCGGCGCCGCCGGGTTCCAGCGTCGAGTGCCAGTCGCTGCGAAGCACGTCCACCGGCAGCACCTGCACGCCGTGCTCGCGCGCGTCGCGCACCAGCTGCGCCGGCGCGTAGAAGCCCATCGGCTGGCTGTTCAGCAGCGCGGCGAGGAAGGCGTCGGGGTGGTGGCACTTCAGCCAGGCGCTGACGTAGACCAGCAGCGCGAAGCTGGCGGCGTGGCTCTCGGGGAAGCCGTACTCGCCGAAGCCCTCGATCTGCCTGAAGATGCGCTCGGCATACGCCGGCTCGTAGCCCTTGTCGACCATGCGGCCGACCAGCCGCTCATGGAACGGCCCGAGGCCGCCCTTGCGCTTCCACGCCGCCATCGCGCGGCGCAGGCGGTCGGCCTCGCCGGGGCTGAAGTCGGCGGCCAGGATCGCCAGCTGCATCACCTGCTCCTGGAAGATCGGCACGCCCAGCGTGCGGCCCAGCGCCTGCTCGACCTCGGGCTTGGGGTAGTCGACCGGCTCCTCGCCCGAGCGGCGGCGCAGGTAGGGGTGGACCATGCCGCCCTGGATCGGCCCCGGCCGCACGATCGCGACCTCGATCACCAGGTCGTAGAAGCAGCGCGGCTGCAGCCGCGGCAGCATGCTCATCTGCGCCCGGCTCTCGACCTGGAAGGTGCCGACCGAATCGCCGCGGCACAGCATCTCGTAGACCGGCCCATCCTCGCGCGGCACGGCCTGCATGTCGAAGCCGGGCCGGCCCAGCTTGGCGCCGACCATCGCCAGCGCGCGGCGGATCGCGCTCAGCATGCCCAGCGCCAGGATGTCGACCTTGATCAGCCCGAGCGCGTCGAGGTCGTCCTTGTCCCACTGGATCACGGTGCGGCCGTCCATCGCCGCGTTCTCCACCGGCACCAGGCGCGAGATGTCGTCGCGGGCGATCACGAAGCCGCCCGGGTGCTGGCTCAGGTGGCGCGGAAAGCCGATCAGCTGCTGCGTCAGCGCCACCCACTGGCGGCAGACCAGCGAGTCGGGGTCGAGCCCCTGTTCGCGCAGGCGTTCGGGCGCGATCGTCTTGCCGTCGAACCAGTGCTGGCCCTTGGACACCGCGGCGATGCGGTCGAGGTCGAGCCCCAGCGCGCGGCCGACGTCGCGCAGCGCCGAGCGCGGCCGGTAGCTGATCACCACGCCGGTCAGCGCGGCGCGGTGGCGGCCGTACTTGCGGTAGAGGTACTGGATCACCTCCTCGCGGCGCTGGTGCTCGAAATCGATGTCGATGTCGGGCGGCTCGTTGCGCTCGGCCGAGATGAAGCGCTCGAACAGCAGGCTCATCTCGGCCGGGTTGACCTCGGTGACGCCCAGGCAGTAGCAGACCACCGAATTGGCCGCGCTGCCGCGGCCCTGGCAGAGGATGCCTTCGCCGCGGGCCCAGGTCACGATGTCGGCGACGGTGAGGAAATAGGGCTCGAACTTCAGCTGCCCGATCAGCGCCAGCTCGTGCTCGAGGGACTGCCGCACCGCAGGCGGTTCACCGGCCGGATAGCGGCGCAGCGCGCCGGCCTCGGCCAGCGCACGCAGCCAGCTGGTGGGCGTGTGGCCGGCCGGCACGATCTCCTCGGGGTATTCGTAGCGCAGCTCGGCCAGCGAGAAGCGGCAGCCGGCGGCGATCGCCAGCGTGGCGGCCAGCCACTCGGGCGCGTACAGCCGGGCCAGGCGGGTGCGCGATCGCAGGTGGGCCTCGGCGTTGGGCTCGAGCGCGAAACCGGCCTCGGCCACCGGCCGGCCGACGCGGGTGGCCGTCAGCACGTCCTGCAGCGGCTTGCGCGAGCGGGCGTGCATCAGCACGTCGCCGCAGGCCACCAGCGGCATGCCGCACAGCGCGGCCACGCGCGGCAGCACGTCCAGCCGCTGGGCATCGTGCGCCCGGCCCAGCAGCTCGATCGCGATCGCGCAGCGCGCATCGGGCCCGGTGCCGCCGAACCAGGTCTTCAGCCACATCGCCTGCGCGAACACCGATTCGAAGCCCTGGCCCGGTGTGGGCAGCAGGATTGCGAAGCAATCGGGCAGGCCGGCCAGGAAGGGCGCGTTGGGCACCCGGCCCTCGAGATCGGACGGGTGCGCCAGGTACCGGCCCTTGGGCGCGCGGCGGCGCGCGACGCTGATCCACTGCGCCAGGTTGCCGTAGCCGCGCCGGGTCTGCGCCAGCAGCAGCAGATGCGGTGCGCCGTGGCCGGCCAGCACCGCGCCATCGCCGCCGCGGGTGGGCGACAGGACCATCTGCGCGCCGACGATCAGGTGCAGGCCGGCCTCGCGCGCCGCCTCGTGCGCGCGCACCACGCCCGACAGCGAGCACTCGTCGGTGATCGCCAGCGCGGCGTAGCCGCGGCGCTGCGCCTCGGCGACCAGCTCCTCGGGCTGCGAGGCGCCGGTCAGGAAGCTGTAGCTGCTGCGGCAGTGCAGCTCGGCGTAGGCGGGGAGCATCGCGCGGGTTCCGTCAACGCCGCAGCGGACCTTCAGCTTGCACGCGGTGCGACAATTTGTACAATTCGTACGTCGACAACCCGAGGCTGACCCGATGAAGACGATCGCTGCCAGTGAAGCCCGCCAATCCTTCGCCGCGGTGATCGACGCTGCCGCGCGCGAGCCGGTGGTCATCCAGCGCCAGCAGCGCAACGTGGCGGTGGTGCTGTCGATGCAGGAGTACGAGCGGCTGACGCAGTTGAACAAGGCGGAGTTCCAGCGCTTCTGCGACGTGGTGGGCGAACGCGCGGCGGCTGCCGGCATGAACGAGGCCGAACTGGCCAGGCTGTTGGCCGACGATGCCTGAGCGGCGCTGGGTGCTCGACACCCACACGCTGATCAGCCGGATGCTGGTGCCGGCCGGCGTGGCGGGCCGCGCGGTCGACCACGCGCTGGCGCTGGGCTTGCTGCTGGCGTCGGACGACACGCTGGGCGAACTGGCCCGGGTGCTGGCACGGCCGAAGTTCGACCGTTGGGAGTCGCTGGCCGAACGCCAGCGCTTCATCCAGCTGCTGGGCGGCGTGGCCCGCCGCATCACGATCACCCACCGGGTGCAGGCGTGCCGCGATCCTTCGGACGACAAGTTCCTGCAACTGGCACTGAACGGGGAAGCCGAGGCCATCGTCACCGGCGACCAGGACCTGCTGGTGCTGAACCCCTTCCACGGCGTGCGCATCGTGACACCGGCCGACTTCTGCCGCATCGTCTGATAGGCCCGCGGGCGCGGCCCACCTCGCACGCCGGCTCACGCCGCCAGCGCATCCAGCGGGCTGCGCACCGCGCCGCCGGCCACCTTCAGCACATGGGTGTAGATCATCGTGGTCGACACATCGCTGTGGCCCAGCAGCGCCTGCACGGTGCGGATGTCGACGCCGGCCTGCAGCAGATGGGTGGCGAACGAGTGCCTCATCGTGTGCGGCGTGGCCGGCCGCACGATGCCGGCCTGCTGCAACGCGCGCTTGAAGGCGCGCTGGAAGGTCTGGTCGTAGACATGGTGCCGGCGCACGACGCCGGTGCGCGGGCAGGTCGAATGCCTGGCCTGCGGGAAGACCCAGAACCAGCCCCAGGACTGGCCGGCGCGCGGGTACTTGCGCTCCAGCGCGTCGGGCAGCTGCACGCCGGCGCGCTCGGCCCGGATATCGGCCTGCCACAGCACCCGGGCGCGCTGCAACTGGGCCTTCAGGCCATCGGCCAGCGCCGCGGGCAGCATCACGACCCTGTCCTTGTCCCCTTTTCCGCCGCGCACCACGATGACCTGGCGCTCGAAATCGATGTCCTTGACGCGCAGTTGCACGGCCTCGGCGATGCGCAGGCCGGTGCCGTACAGCAGCCGCGCGAGCAGGCCATGGGTGCCTTCGAGCAGCGCCAGCAAGGCGCGCACTTCGTCGTGCGACAGCACCACCGGCAGCCGCGGCTTGCGCTGCGGGCGCTGCATCTCGTCCATCCACGGCAGGCGCACGCCGAACACCTGCTGGTAGAGAAACAGCAGCGCCGCGAGGGCCTGCCGGTGCGTGGACGCCGACACCCGCCGCTCGACCGACAGCCACGACAAGAAGGACTGCACCTCGTCGGCCCCCATCGACCGGGGATGGCGCATGCCGTGGAAGCGCACGAACGCCCGCACCCAATGGACGTAGGCCTCCTCGGTCTTTATGCTGTAGTGCAGGTAGCGCAGTCGTTCGCGCACCTGATCGAGCAGGCGCATCGGTAGTTGGCCCTCGGGTGCACCGTGATGCAGCGAGGGACGCGCGCCGGACGCAGCCATCGGGGAGGGGCCCATGATCGGTACTGTGTTTTCATACAGTCTACCCGCGTCGGCAGCGCAGTGCAAGCGGCGCCCGATCGAGGCGCCTCACGCACCCGGCAGGGAACGCGCCCCTAACCGGTTAGCACGGCAAATCCGGCCCCTATCGGGCTGCGCGGCACGATTTGCGCCGCGCCGCCTGCACTTCCGGCGGTTTTGCTGCTGAGAACACTACAAGGGCTTCCCCGGCTGTCAAGCGAAATCTTTCTCTTCCGAATCGCGCCAGCGATTCGGTTGATGCTTCAAGAACTCACCCACAAACTGCCGCCCGGCAATGCCTGGCGCTGACGTTCAATGGCAAGAGGTGCGGA